>DASTKA010000439.1:0-2043 GCA_035716165.1 Mycobacterium sp.
ATCGCCTCGCTCATCGCTTCGTTCACGGGCCTGTTGTGCTGCATCGGCTCCGTCGTGGCCATCGTGCTCGGCGCGATCGCCGTGAGACAGGTCAAGCGAACTGGCCAGGACGGCTTTGGTCTCGCGGTTGCCGGCATAGTCATCGGAATCGCCACCCTAGCTGTGACTTTGGTGTTCGTGATCTTCGCCAGGATGCACACGCGATAAAGGGGTCGTCCCGCTACAGGGTCGGGCTGTCTCGCGTCGGACCGCCGGCTGCCTAGGCTCGACTTCCATGGGATCGGTCAACAGGGTGTACGCCGCACGACTATCGCGGATGTTGGTGTTGGGTCCGCTGGGCGAATCAGTGGGACGCGTGCGCGATGTCGTGATCAGCATCAGCATCGTGCGCCAACAACCGCGGGTCCTCGGGTTGGTGGTCGACCTGGCGACGCGGCGCAGCATTTTCATCCCGATCTTGCGGGTCGCCTCCATCGAGCCCAACGCCGTGACACTGAGCACGGGCAACGTGTCCCTGCGCCATTTCGAGCAGCGGCCCGGCGAGGTGCTGGTGATCGGCCAGGTGCTCGATACCGTCGTCAAGGTCAGCGACCCCGAACTGCCCGAGTTGGCCGGCCTCGACGTGGTGGTCACCGACCTGGGAATCGAACAGACCCGAACGCGGGACTGGATGGTGAGCCGGGTCGCCGTGCGCAGCCAGCGCCGGCTGGGACGGCGGGGCCCCGTGCACGTCGTCGACTGGCGCAACGTGCAGGGCTTGACGCCGTCGGCCCTGGCACTGCCGGGTCAAGGCGTGGCACAACTGCTGGATCAGTTCGAGGGCCGCAAACCGGTCGACGTGGCCGACGTCATCCGCGGGCTGCCGGCCAAGCGCCGCTACGAGGTGCTCAAGGCGCTCAACGACGACCGGCTGGCCGACATCCTGCAGGAACTGCCCGAGTTGGACCAGGCCGACGTGCTGTCGCAGCTGGGCACCGAGCGATCCGCCGACGTGCTCGAGGAGATGGACCCCGACGACGCCGCCGACCTGTTGGGTGTGCTGAATCCGACCGACGCCGAAATGCTGCTCACCCGGATGGATCCCGGGGATTCGGCCACGGTGCGCCGCCTGCTCACCCACTCACCCGACACCGCGGGGGGCCTGATGACCTCGAACCCGGTGGTGCTGACCCCGGACACCGCGGTCGCCGAGGCGCTGGCCCGCGTCCGCGATCCCGACCTCAGCGCCGCGCTGTCGTCCATGGTGTTTGTGGTGCGTCCCCCCACGGCCACCCCCACCGGTCGCTACCTGGGTTGCGTGACGCTGCAGCGCCTGCTGCGCGAGCCGCCGGCCGAACTGGTCGGCGGGATCCTCGACAGCGACCTGCTGACGCTGACGCCGGAGACCCCGCTGGTGTCGGTGACCCGCTACCTCGCCGCGTACAACTTGGTGTGCGGACCGGTGGTCGATGACCAGAACCATCTGTTGGGGGCTGTCACCGTCGACGACCTGCTCGATCACCTGCTGCCGCACGACTGGCGGGTGGACATGCAGGAAATCGACACCGCAGGCGGAATCGAAGGACTGGGGGGATCCGCGTGAGCAAGTCCACGAGTCTGCGGGGGCTCTACACCCCGCGGACATCGCGCAGATACTCGCCGCGGCTTGATCCGGACACCGTCGGGCAGTTCACCGAGTCGATCGCACGCTTCTTCGGCACCGGCCGGTATCTGCTGCTGCAGACGATCGTGGTTATCGTCTGGATTGCGCTGAACCTGTTCGCCGTCGGATTGCGCTGGGACCCCTATCCGTTCATCCTGCTGAACCTGGCCTTCTCCACGCAGGCCGCCTACGCGGCGCCCCTGATCCTGCTGGCCCAGAACCGTCAGGAAAACCGGGACCGCGTCGCACTCGAAGACGACCGCCGTCGTGCGGCGCAGACCAAGGCGGACACCGAATACCTGGCACGCGAATTGGCCGCTGTACGACTGGCAGTCGGCGAGGTGGCGACGCGCGAATACCTCCGCCATGAGCTCGATGACCTGCGCGAATTGCTGGCGAAT
>DASTKA010000440.1:0-10627 GCA_035716165.1 Mycobacterium sp.
CCTCAGGAGTTGTTCGAGACATTCGCCGACTTGGAGCTGGCCTGGGGACCGACCTGGTCCGGTTCCCTCAAGTCGCTGTGGCTCGGCGAGGGCGAGGCGATCGGCGACATCCTCGTCGGCGAAGAACTCGCCGACGAACTCGGCAGCGAGCCGATGCACCCGGTGCTGATGGATCTATGCACCGGAGTCGCGTTCCCGGCGTTCCCGGCGCTTCTCGCGGCCGAACAAGGCGTCAACGATCTGTTCCTGCCGCTGCGGTACGGGCAAGTGACATTGCGGGAGAGGATGCCACGGCGGTTCTACTGCCGTGCGCGGTGGCACAGCAGCGAACTCAACAGCGAAACCCAGGTCTTCGACCTCGATTTCGTCGACCGGGATGGTCGCAAGCTGGGCGGAATTCGCGAGTTCACGGTGAAACGCGCACCTCGCGAGGCACTACTGCGCGGCCTCGGCGGCGATGCCACCCGGCTGCTGTACACCCTTGGTTGGCACGAGGTGCCGCCGCCATCGGGCGAAGAAGCCGCAGCGGTCACCGGTACCTGGCTGATCGCCGGATTCGGCGACCTGGCGGCCAGGGTGCCGGGCTGCATCCCGTTGGACCGAAGCAGCGATCCCGAGCCGTTGGGACAGGTGCTGGCTCAGGCTGCCGAGCGCGGGGTGGCGTTCACCGGCGTCGTGTGGCGCGGCAACGGACCGGACGAAGAACGCGGCGACGGCTCGAGAGACTGGGCCGAGCGCCTCGAAACGGAAATCTCCAACCTGCTCGGCGCCGTGCACGCGGTGCAGGGCGGCGGGGTGAACCTGCCCGGCGGACTGTGGATCGTCACGGAACGGGCCGTGGCCACCGAATCCGGCGAGCCGGTCGATCCGGTGCAGGCGGCACTGTGGGGATTCGGGCGCACCGCGATCAACGAGGAACCGGCGCTGCGCGCCAGACTCGTCGACTGCGACGGGTCACCGGAGGCCGTGCAGGCACTGGCCGGCTTGTTGGCCACTCCGGTCGACGAGCCGGAACTCGCTGTGCGACAAGGAAAGCTGTTGGCCTCCCGGCTCCTGCCGTGGGCGCGCAGCGGTCATCTCACGGTGCCGCGCGGGGGCGATTACGTCCTGGCACCCACCGAACGCGGCGCGATTGACAACCTGCGGTTGAGCGAAGTGGAAGTGGCGCCCCCGGACGAGGGCTACGTACAGGTCCGCGTCGAGGCCGCGGGGCTCAATTTCCGCGACGTGCTCAACGTCCTCGGCCTGTACCCGGGGGATCCGGGACCGATCGGTGGTGACTTCGCCGGGGTCGTCACGCAATTGGGTGCGGGTGTCACCGACCTCGAGGTGGGCCAGCGCGTCTACGGCTTCATGCAAGGCGCGTTCTCCAGCCGGTTCAACGTTCCCGCCCAGCTGCTGGCGCCGATCCCCGATGGAGTGAGTGCGGTTGAGGCGGCCACCATTCCCGCCGCGGCGCTGACCGTTCGGCTCGCGTTCGATTGGGCAAAGCTGAAGCCGGGTGACCGTGTGCTCATCCACGCCGCCAGCGGTGGCGTCGGCCTGGCGGCGATTCAGATGGCACAGCAGCGCGGTGCCATCGTGTTCGCCACGGCCAGCACCTTCAAGCGCGCGACGCTGCGCAGGCTGGGTGTGGAGCATGTCTATGACTCGCGCACAACGGATTTCGCCGACAAGATCCTGGCCGACACCGACGGTGCCGGCGTCGATGTGGTGCTCAACAGCCTGACCGGTGAGGGATTCCTCGAAGCGACCGTGCGGGCCACCGCTCAGAACGGCCGTTTCGCCGAGATCGCCAAACGCGACATCTGGACGCCGGAGCAGATGGCCCAGGCCCGTCCCGACATCGCTTACGAGATCGTGGCGCTCGACACGGTGACCTTCCAGGAACCCGAACGTATTCGGAGCTTGTTGACCGAGGTGTCGCGGGGACTGGCCAACGGCGAGTGGACACCGCTGCCGGCCGAGATCTACCCGCTGGCCGAGGCGAGGGCCGCGTTCCGCCGCATGCAGCAAGCGCGACACATCGGAAAGATCGTGGTGCAGATACCCAATCCGCTACAGCCAAGGGCGGATCGGAGTTATCTGATCACCGGCGGACTCGGCGCCGTCGGCCTGCACACAGCGTCGTATCTGGCCCAACTCGGTGCGGGCGACATCGTGTTGACCAGTCGGCGCGCGCCGGATGCGGACGTGCAACGGCAGATCGAGGAGATCAGCGAGCGATACAAGTGCCGCGTCCACGTGTTCCCCGCCGATGTCGGCGAGCAGTCCGAGGTCGCGAAGCTGTTGGAGCGCATCCGCGCGGAGTTGCCGCCGCTCGCCGGTGTGGCGCATCTGGCCGGCGTGCTCGACGATGCGCTGCTGTCTCAGCAGAACCTCGAGCGATTCCGAACAGTCTTGGCGCCAAAGGCATTCGGTGCGTCCCACCTGGACAGGTTGACCAGGGACGACGAGCTGGACTTCTTCATCGTGTCGTCGTCGGTGTCGAGCTTGTTCGGGTCACCCGGTCAGGCCAACTATGCGACCGCCAATGCACTGCTCGACGGCCTGGTCGCCCAGCGCAGGGCGCGAGGCCTGCCGGCCACCGGTGTCAACTTCGGTCCCTGGGCCCGGGGCGGCATGGCCTCCTCGGAGGCCGCGACCGCCAATATCAGCGCTCAGGGCCTGATTCCGCTCGAACCATCGGCGGCTCTGGGCGCCCTCGCCGAAGTGGTGGCGAATGGGACCGGCCAGGCCACCGTTCTGAAGGCCAACTGGCAGCGCGCGGCGAAGGTGCTGGGCAGTTCGCGGCCACCGATTCTCGACCTCGTGTTGCCCAGCGCCGTCGGAGAAGCTAGCGGTGACAGCGAGTTGCTCAAGGCGCTGATGGAGATTCCGGTGCCGCAGCGCGCGAGCTTCGTGACCGAATTCCTGCAACGGGAGGTGCAGAACTTCCTGCGACTCGCATCGCCGCCCCCCGCGAGCAGTCGTTTCCTGGATCTGGGTACGGATTCGCTGATGGCGATCGAACTCCGCAACCGGCTGCACAGCCAGTTCGGCGGCAGGTTCACCATCAACGCGACAGCGGTCTTCGACTATCCCACCATCGGAGGGCTCGCCGAATATCTCGTCGGTCAGCTGCCCGACGCGGACTCAGAGCCGGGCGACGCGCAACCGGATGCAGCGCCGGAGCCGATGAGGTCAGGCGCTGATGCCGAATCCGGTGATGACCTTGGTGGGGCGCACGCGAACCACTAGTTCACCGGGAACGGCGTTGCGGCGGCCGAATTCGTCGGCGCGCTCGGCGCCCATGTAGCGGCCACCGGCGCGAGTCGCGATGTCCAGCACGTCCTGCGGACCCTCGCTGACCGTGGCTTCTTTTTCCCGCCCCTACACCCTGGTACGAACGAATACGGCGGATGAGGATCGTCGACGCAGATCACCACTCGCGGATCACGGCGCAGGGCACGGCCTTTCGACGTGTCGCGACCGGTGTTGAACGCCAGCTGCCCGTCATCGACGACGAACCACACCGGTGCCACCAGGGGCCTGCCGTCGGCGGCGACGTACCCCAGCATCCCGGTGCGGGTGCCGGCCGACAGGAACGCGACGACCCGGTCGGACAGCTCTGCCATGCGTTAGAGGCGGACCAGGCCGTAGTCGCCGAGATGGGCCATCAGGTTGTGCAGGTGCTCACCCGAGGTGCCCAGCGTGTTTTCGATCGCGGTGAGCCGCGCGGCGTAGTGGCTGACCGGGTATTCCGCGGTGACCCCGATGCCGCCGTGCATCTGGACCGACTCCTGCGCGATGTGCCGGCCCGAGCGGCCGATCTGCAGCTTGGCCCGTGAAGCGATCACCGGGTCGATGTTGCCGTCGGTGATCGACATGGCCGCATACAGGGTCATGCTGCGGGCCAATTCCAGCGAGACGTACATGTCGGCCGCGCGCTGCGTGAGCGCCTGGAATTTGTTCAGCGTGACGCCGAACTGCTTGCGGGTCTTGAGGTAATCCGTGGTGAGGCGCAGCGATTCCTCCATAGCGCCAAGCGCTTCGGCGCACAGCGCCGACTGGATGCGCACGACGGCGTCGCGGATGGCGCCGGATGCGTCGCCCCCTTCGCCGAGGGGTTCGGCGGCAGCGTCATCCAGATCGATCTGGGCGCCGCGTTGGCCGTCGAACGTCCGGAACGGGTGCCTGGTCACCGATGCCGCATCGACCAGGAATAGGCCGGTGCCGCCGTCTGGCAGGCCGGCGCTGACCACCAAGGTGTCGGCGCAGTCCCCGGCGAGCACCGGATTCTTCCGGCCGCTCACGGTCCACGAATCACCTTGCCGCGCAGCCTTCGTGCTCAACTCGGCGGACGGTTTGCGCTGGCCCGGCTCGGGGTGGGCGAACGCCAGCAGCCGCTGCCCGCCCGCGACCTCGTCGAGCAGTTCCTTCTGCTCGGCGCTGCCCAGCTCGGCGATCAGCGCACCGGGCCCCAGCGCGGCGTGCAGCACCGGCTCGGGCGCCAGCCTGCGCCCCACCTCATGAAGCACCACCATGATCTCGATCTGGCCGGACTCCTCCGGTTCGAAGCCGAGACCGAGAATCCCGGTGTCGGCGAGCTGATTCCAGACCTCGCGGCTCCAGCCGAGATCGGAGCCGATGATCTTGTTGCGGCTCTCCGGGTCATAGGTGCGCGACAACAGGTCGCGGGTGGTGTCGCGGAGCAGGGCCTGCTCGTCGGTCAACTGAAAGTCCATGGCTGCCTCACAATCCCAGAATCGTCGACGCGATGATGTTGCGCTGCACCTCGCTGCTGCCGCCGTAGATTGTCGTCTTGCGATAGTTGAGGTAGTGCGGCGCGCTGTGTTGCGCCCAGGACGGCGATGAAATGTCTTCGCCGTTGGCCGGAAGCGCATCCGGCCCGGCCACCTCGACGAGCAGTTCGGTGGCGGCCTGTTGCAGTTGGCTACCGCGCAGCTTGAGCACCGACGACGCCGGGTTGGGCTGCCCGTTCGCGGAGTCGGTGACGACGCGTGACTGCGTGAGTTCCAGTGCCAGCAGTTCGTTTTCGGCCTCGGCCAGCCGCGCCGCGAACAGCGGGTCGTCCAGCACGCCGGTGGCCGCGGCGTGCTTCTTCACCTCGGCGAGGCGCACCTTGGTACGCCCGACGCCTGCGATGCCGGTGCGCTCGTTGCCCAGCAGGAACTTCGCGTATGTCCAGCCTTGATTCTCTTCTCCGACAAGCTGGTTGGCGGGCACGCGGACGTCCTCGAAGAAGACCTCGTTGATCTCGTGTCCGCCGTCGATCGTCTTGATGGGCCGCAGGGTGATGCCCGGCGTATTCATGTCGAACAGCAGAAACGAGATGCCCGCCTGCCGCTTGGGCGCCTGCGGATCGGTGCGGACCAGGCAGAAGATCCAGTCGGCGTACTGGCCGAGGGTGGTCCAGGTCTTCTGGCCGTTGACGACGTAGTCGTCGCCGTCGCGAACCGCGGTCGTGCGCAGGGATGCCAGGTCGGAGCCGGCCTCGGGCTCCGAGAAGCCCTGGCACCACCAGATGTCGAGGCTGGCCGTCGGCGGCAGGAAGCGTTGTTTGACCTCCTCCGAACCGAATTCGGCGATCACCGGGCCCACCATCTTGGTGTTGAAGTTCAGCGGCTCGGGGACGCACGCCAGCTGCATCTCGTCGGCCCAGATCTGATGCTGGGTCGGCGTCCAGTCCTTGCCGCCCCACTCGACCGGCCAGTTCGGTACCGCCAAGCCGTGCTCGTGCAGAATCTTGTGGCTGGTGACGATGTCCTCGTGCTTCACTTCCGCCGAGCCCTGGCGCACCCGCTCGCGCAGCTCCTCCGGAATCTTGGTCGTGTAGATATTGCGAAGTTCGTCGCGGAACGCGGCTTCCTCGGGTGTGAGCGCCAGTTGCATGGCAGCCTCCTGTCGTTTCGGGGTGACCGTGACGACACAGCGTCCAGAGCTGTTTTCTGGCCATGCCGGTCGTTCGCTCGACTTCCATCTTGGCCCATCGGCTCGCGGGCCCTGTGCACAGCCTCGGGTTAATCCACAGATCGCCGCTGAGCGGTGCCGTTGGGGCCGTCCGCGGACCTACCGTCGGCCCCATGCGAACAGAACTTCCGGCGGAGCGCCTGCAGCGGCGACTCAACGCCGAACCGGAGACCGGCGCGCACGCCGAGGCCGACGATGCTCGGTCGGCCTCGGGCGCGGATGTCGCGGATGACGACCAGAATTCGCTGCTGCCGCGGTGGCTTCCCGACGCGTCCCCGGACCGGGGCTGGGTGGCCAGGGTGCGTGCCGATCCCGGACGCGCCGGCGCCATCGGCTTGGCGATCGTGGCGGTGCTGGCGGTGCTGGTCACAGTTTTCACGCTGCTGCGTGACCGGCCGGCACCGGTAATGTCGGCCAAGCTGCCACCGGTGGAGAAGGCAGCGACGAGCCCCAGGTCGTCGGCGAGCCCGGGCGCCGGACAATCGCCGAGTCCCGACCGCCCGGTGGTGGTCAGCGTCGTCGGTTTGGTACACACGCCGGGACTGGTCACCCTGGCGCCGGGGGCGCGCATCGCCGATGCGCTGCAGGCCGCCGGCGGTGCGGTGAACGGCGCGGACACCATCGGACTGAACATGGCCCGGCAGCTCGGTGACGGCGAGCAGATCGTGGTCGGGCTAGCGCCGGTTCCCGGGCAGCCGAACGCGCTGGGCAGCTCGGTGGCCACGGGCGCGACCCCGACATCGAAGGGACCGCCACCCGGGCCGGGATCGGTCAAGCCGAAGCCGGGCCAGGCGGTCGACCTGAACCGCGCGACCGTTGAGGAACTCGACGCTCTGCCCGGTGTGGGACCGGTCACCGCCGCCGCGATCGTGGCGTGGCGGCAGGCCAACGGCAAATTCACCAGCGTCGACCAGCTCGCCGATGTCGAGGGCATCGGGCCGGCGCGGCTGGAGAAGCTGCGTGCCCTGGTCCGTGTCTGACCCCGGTGGTTCATCCCGGACCGGGTGGATCGCCGTCGGGGCACATCGATGTGCGCCTGGTGCCGGCCGCGCTGGCGTGTTGGGCGGTGACCGCCGGCGGCATTTGGTGGCCGGCCGGCCGGGTCCTCGCCTGGTGCTGCGTCGGCTTGACCGTCGCGTCCGGTGCGCTGGCGTGGCGTGCCGCGCACCGGCCCGGTCACATGGCACGCCTCCGGGCTATCAGCGCCGGCCTCGCCGCGATCGGTGTGGTGGGGGCGGGATACGGCTTCGCGATCGCGCTGCGCACCGACGCGGTCGATCACCACCCGATCGCCGCGGCCTTCGGCAGCAGCGCCCCGGTTACGGTCACGCCCACCGAGAGCCCGGTGTCGATCGGCAGCAGCCGGTTGATGTTTCGTGCCACCCTGCAACGCTTGCGGGCCGCCCAGATGTCGGGCCACGTCGTCGTCTTCGCACGCGCCGCGGACTTCGGAGCCGTAATGGTGGGCCAACCGATGCAGTTCACCGCGCGGATAACGCGACCGGCCCGTCGCGACCTGACCGTCGCGGCGCTCAACGCGTCGGGGCCGCCGACCATGGGCACCGCGGGCGCCGTGCAATCGGCCGCACACGGCGTGCGCAGCCGATTCGCCGCCCTCGTCCGGGACACGCTGCCCGGTGAGGAGGCAGTGATGCTGCCCGCGCTGGTGCTCGGTGACACGTCGGCGGTGCCGGGCGACACCGGCCGCGACTTTCGCGCGGCGGGCATGACGCACCTGATGGCCGTGTCGGGCGCCAACGTGACGATCGTGTGTGCCGCCGTGCTGTTTTCGGCCCGGATGGTCGGCCCCCGCGCGGCCGTCGCGCTTGCGGCGCTGGCGCTCGTGGCATTCGTCATCGTCGTGCAGCCGACGGCAAGCGTATTGCGGGCGGCCGTGATGGGAGCCATCGCGCTGGCGGGAATCCTGACCTCGCGTCGGCGGCAAGCCATTCCGGCCCTCGCCGCCAGCGTCCTGCTGTTGCTGGCGGTCGCTCCAACGCTGGCCGTGGACGTGGGGTTCGCGCTGTCGGTGCTCGCCACCGCCGCGCTGATCGTCGTCGCACCGGTCTGGTCGCGGCGCCTGGTGGCGAAGGGGTGGCCCAAGCCGTTGGCCGACGCGCTCGCCGTCGCCTGGGCCGCCCAGGTGGTGACCGCGCCGCTGGTTGCGGCGATCTCCGGGCGGTTCAGCGTGATTGCCGCCCTTGCGAATCTCGTCGTGGCTGCCGTGATTGCGCCGATCACGGTGCTCGGCACCACGGCGGCGGCGCTCTGCACGATATGGCCTGCCGCCGCGCGGTTACTGATCCGGTTCACCGGCCCGGAGTTGTGGTGGGTGAACGGTGTGGCGCACTGGGCGGCCGCTATGCCCGGCGCCACGTTGCCTGTTCCCGAGGGTGCGCCCGGCACGCTGATCGTCGGCGGTATCACGGTGCTGGCGGTAGCGCTGTGGCGGTGGCGACCCTTTCGCTTGGTGGCGGGGATGGCGGCGCTGGTGGGGCTGGCCTGGGCACTGTCCGGACTGGGGTAGGGGGGTGGCAGTTGGATCCCGGGGCGGTGTGGTCGGTGTGGCGTGACACCATCGTGGGGTGAGCGAGGTTTCGCCGTTGCACCTGGTCCTGGGAGACGAGGAATTGCTGGTCGAGCGGGCGGTGGCCGACGTGTTGCGGTCGGCGCGGAAACGGGCCGGCACGGACGACGTTCCGGTCAACCGGATGCGGGCGGGCGACGTCAGCACTTATGAGCTCGCCGAACTGCTGAGTCCGTCCCTGTTCGCCGACGAGCGCATCGTCGTGCTGGAGGCAGCAGGCGAGGCCGGCAAAGACGCTGCCGCCGTGATTGTTTCGGCCGCGAGCGACATGCCGACGGGCGTGGTGCTGGTCGTGGTGCACTCGGGCGGCGGGCGTGCCAAGGCGCTGGCTACCGAGCTGCAATCCCTTGGCGCCGTGGTGCATTCGTGCGCGCGCATCAGCAAACCCAGCGAACGCGTCGATTTCGTCCGCAAGGAGTTCCGCGGCCTGCGCGTCAAGGCCGACGAGGCGACCGTGACGGCGCTGCTGGATTCGGTCGGTTCCGATCTGCGGGAGTTGGCCTCGGCCTGCTCCCAGTTGGTGGCCGACACCGGCGGGGTGGTCGACGCCACCGCCGTCCGCCGCTATCACAGCGGCAAGGCCGAGGTGAAGGGCTTCGACATCGCGGACAAGGCGGTGGCCGGCGACGTCGAAGGAGCCGCCGAGGCGCTGCGGTGGGCGATGATGCGGGGCGAACCGCTGGTGGTGCTGGCGGACGCGTTGGCCGAAGCGATCCACACGATCGGTCGGGTCGGCCCCTTGTCGGGAGACCCTTACCGGCTGGCCTCGCAGCTCGGGCTGCCGCCCTGGCGGGTGCAGAAAGCCCAGAAGCAGGCCCGGCGTTGGTCGCGTGACTCGGTGGCGACGGCGATGAAGGTGGTGGCCGCGCTGAACGCGAACGTCAAGGGAGCGGTGGTGGACGCGGACTATGCCCTGGAATCAGCGGTCAGGCAGGTTGCCGAGTTAGCCGCCCAGCGCAGCCACTAAGGGTTGCGCGGCGCCGGCCGGGAGGGCCTCAGATCTTGTTGAGGGCCTGCGCCAGCGCCGACTTCTTGTTCGCCGCCTGGTTCTTGTGGATCACGCCCTTGCTGGCCGCCTTGTCCAGCTTGCGGTTGGTCGACACCAGCAACTCGGCGGCCTTGTCCTTGTCGCCGGCGTGGGCGGCCTCGCGGAAGGCGCGGACAGCGGTACGCAGCGACGACTTCACCGACTTGTTGCGCAGGCGGGCGCGCTCGTTCGTCTTGTTGCGCTTCTGCTGCGACTTGATGTTGGCCACGCTCGAGTTCCTTTTTCGGTTAGACGTTTTGTGGGGCGCCGGATATCACCACAGCGACTGCCCAGGTTATCAGTGAGTTACGTTTTCTCCCAAAACGGCAACATGTACGCTGCCGACGTCGACTTGAGGCAGCATCTGAACAGTGAGTCTTACGAACCAGCTTGACGAGAGCAAGCGGGGTTTTCGCGCTGCGCGCCCGGAGCGCATTTTCGGTGGATACAACGGGTCTTCCGACGCCTACGAGATGGCGTTCGACGAGATGTTCGATGCCCAGGGCGCGGTCCGCGGTCCTTACCGGGGCATTTACGCCGAGCTTGCGCCGTCGGACGCCTCGGAGCTGCAGGCTCGCGCCGAAGCGCTGTCCCGCGCCTTCCTCGACCAGGGGATCACCTTCTCGTTGTCGGGCCAGGAGCGGCCGTTTCCGCTGGACCTGGTGCCGCGGGTTATCTCGGCCGCCGACTGGGCCCGGCTGGAGCGCGGCATCACCCAACGGGTCAAGGCGCTCGAGATGTACCTCGACGACATCTACGGCGACCAGGAAATACTGAACGACGGCGTCATCCCGCGCCGCCTGATCAGTTCGTGCGAGCATTTCCACCGGCAGGCGGTCGGCATCGTCCCGCCGAACGGTGTGCGAATCCACGTCGCCGGCATAGATCTGATCCGCGACGAGAAGGGCACCTGGCGGGTCCTCGAGGACAACCTGCGCTCGCCCTCGGGTGTGTCCTACGTCATGGAGAACCGGCGCACCATGGCGCGCGTTTTCCCCAATCTGTTCGCCACCCACCGGGTGCGCGCGGTCGACGACTAC
>DASTKA010000441.1:0-4787 GCA_035716165.1 Mycobacterium sp.
TCCAGGCCGGTGTCGACGTCACCCAGCGTGTCCGCGATCGCGCGGGCTTCCTCTTCCTCGCTTCCGCCGCCGCTGTCGATGGACAAGGTGTTGTAGGAGCTCCCGGCGACCAGGCCCTCGACCACCTCGTCGCGATCCATCTCGAGCTCCGCGGCGAGTTCCGTCGCCGTCGGCGCCCGCCCCAGCCGCTGCGACAGGTCGGCCGTGGCGCTGCCCAAGCGCAGATGCAGTTCCTTTAGCCGCCGCGGAACCTTCACCGACCAGCTGTTGTCCCGGAAGTGCCGGCGAACCTCGCCCATGATGGTGGGCACCGCGAAGGACACAAAGTCCGAGCCGGCGTCGACGTCGAAGCGGACCACGGCGTTGACCAATCCGACGCGCGCAACCTGCACCAGGTCGTCACGCGGTTCGCCGCGGCCCTCGAAGCGACGTGCGATGTGGTCGGCGAGCGGCAGACAGCGCTCGACGATTTTGTCCCGTTGACGTTGAAATTCCATTGAGTCGGGCGAGACATCGGCCAACTCACGGAACATGTCCGGAACATCGGCGTATTCGTTCGGACGCGACACCGAACCGCCGGCAGCTCGCGCTGTCACCTGCTGGAGGCCGCCCGTCGCGCCGTCAGTGTGATGCCGAAGACACTTCCGGCTTCATCGGGTTCGCGACCGTCATGGAAGGTCTGGACATCGTCGGCCAACGACGTCAGCACGTGCCAACTGAAGCTGCCAGGTGCCACCACGTCGTGAGTGTCGCATGCCGCCGAAGCCTCGACCACCAATTGGTCATCTTGCGGGTCGACCACGACGACCAGGGTCGCGTCGGGAGTGGCCGAACGAATCAACCGGGTGCACACTTCGTCGACAGCGAGCCGCAGGTCCGCCACCGCGTCGAAATCCAGGTCCTCGAAGGTGCCGATGGCGCCGACGAGCGTGCGCAGCATCGCGAGGTTCTCCAGTCGCGCGGCAACGTGGAATTCGACGGCGCGGTGGCCGCGCGGACGCTTGGCAACGCGCAATCCAGCATCGTTCATATGGTCTCCCGGCAATGTTCGACCGACACTACTACTGCTTCGCAGTCCGCCGTGGACCTCGGGTTCGAGCCGATTAGTCATGATCGCCGCCGGGTATTCGGCCCGAAATAGACGGAATTGACACGACCGAGACAGTCCGGGCGCGCCGGTTCACGATCGCCGGAGTCACGCTGGGCGTATGGATGGTCGTCGCAGTAGGCATTTATATCGGTGTGTTCGTGGTTTCGTCCCCCATGATGGGGTGACCACGCAAACGCAACCGTTCCGGCACTCATCATGGTGCAGACCTGATACCCATTTGCGGCGGCGGATAACCCCGTCAGCAGACCCTTAACACCGTCTACCCAGCGACCTACACTTATTGGCATGAAGCAGGCTCTGCTTCGGGCGGTTGTGCTTCTGACGTCGTGGGCCGTCGGCCTGCTGGCGGCGGCCTGGGTCGTGCCGGGCGTTTCGGTGTCGGCGTCGGGGTTCATCGTCGCCGTGGTGTCGTTCGCGGCGGCGCAGGCGGCCCTGTCGTTGCTGATCGTGAAGTTGCCGCGGGCCTATGCGTCGCTGCTCCTCGGGGGCAGCGGGCTGGTGCTGACCCTGGTCGCGTTGGGCCTCGCCGCGGCGCTCACCCACGGGCTCACCATTCGCGGCGCCGCCTCCTGGCTCGCCACCACGATCGTCGTGTGGCTGGTGACCACGATCGGTGCGATTTCGCTGCCCGAGGCGCCCGCTCGCGAGCCGGCGGGCTCGGCAACCTAAAGCGACCGAAGGAGGGGTGATGGGCGACAGGCATCGCGATCCGACGGACCACTTCCGGACCACGCAACCGCACGCCGGTTTCACGATGAAGGACAACCTCTACTGGCCGGGGTTCATCCTGCTCCTCGTGGCCATCGGGGGAATGATCAGCACCACGGCCGCCGCGGCCTACGGCCACTACGAGTGGATCGCCACGACGGTGCTCGTCGCCGTGCTCGGGACGATCGCCGGGGCGCTGTGGTTCGTCATGGAGCATCGCCGCGTGAGTCGCATCGACGAGCAGTGGCACCCCACCCCACGCACCGAGAGCCCCGGGACCCCCGCGTCGAGTCGATAGGTCAAAGGGCCAGCACCGGCCCGGCGATCGGAGCAACACCCATGGCGACCATCAGCGTGGTGGCGGTCAAGAGGAACCAGCCCGCGCCGTGCCATCCCCACCAGGTGCCCTCGGCCTTCCACACCCGATAGGTGCGCACGAAAGCCCAGATTCCCGCGGCCAACGCGATCAGCGGAGCCCCGAATGCCAACAGGGTGCGCTGGGGCGCCCCACACGCCACGGTGTCCACGCTCACTCCCGGACAGGTACTCACCCACACCGCCGCGACGAACAAGAAACCGACGGCACCGAGCGTGGCCAGGACGGTGAACCGGATCGCGGCGAGCACCTCGCCGTCCTCCTGCCCCAGGCGATCCCCACCCGATCGCGCACCCGTTTTCTGCATCGTTGCCACCTCCCCTTCGGGCCTCGCGCTTACTTGTATCGTTCGCGGCGTCGCATTGGTTACCGCGCCGGCGTACGGGATGTGATGCCCCACCGGTTACAGCAGACGGCTTACGGGATCAGATACCCCGGGACAAACCTGGGTAAACCGGCTCGGCATGAGGTCAACCCGTAGGTCCGGCCCGATGGAACCTGACATCGTCGGTGGTCGCGGTCATCGGCGGCCACCACACCCGAGAGTTACGTAATCACGCTCAAAGCCGCAGTGCCGCAGTATAATTCGTTCTCCGACCGGACCGCCGTCGTCCGCGAGGCCGAGCGGTTCCGCGCCGAATCCGACTGCGGAACGGCCGATGTCGGCATCGGCACGCCCCGCAGCGCAGGTGTGGCCGGTTCGGTGGAGGAAAGGAAACGGGCGGCGGACACCAGTCCGGCGAGGGCTCACGGCCGCCCTGGATGCGCCAAAATGCCAATAACGTCAATAATTCCGGCGAGTTGCCGATTGACCAGGTGGGTCCGATGGATCCATTGTCGCTGGCCGTCTCATGCGGCATGAGTACTATCTGACACATGCCGACAGCCCGCAGGCGCTTATCCCCCGAGGATCGACGCGCCGAGCTGCTCGCTCTAGGGGCAGAGGTGTTCGGGAAGCGTCCCTACGACGAGGTCCGCATCGACGAGATCGCGGAACGCGCCGGGGTGTCGCGGGCTCTGATGTATCACTACTTTCCCGACAAGCGCGCATTCTTCGCGGCGGTGGTCAAGGACGAGGCGGACCGCCTGTACGAGAACACCAACATGGACGACGCCACCGGGCTGACCATGTATGAGGAGATCCGGGTCGGCGTACTGGCCTACATGGCCTACCACGAGCAGAACCCGGAAGCCGCGTGGGCCGCGTACGTCGGCCTGGGCCGGTCCGACCCGGTTCTGCTGGGCGTCGAGGACGATGCCAAGAACCGCCAGATGGAACACATCATGTCGCGGATCAACCGGTTGCTCGGCGAGCTCGACGGGGCCACCATGGCGCCCGACGTCGAGCGGCACCTGCGGGTGATTCTGAACGGCTGGCTGGCACTGACCTTCGAGATCTGCCGGCAACGCATCATCGACCCCAGTACCGACGCGGAGAAGCTCGCCGACGCCTGCGCGCACGCGCTGCTGGATGCGATCGCGCGGGTGCCGGAGATTCCGGAAAAACTCTTCGAGGCGATGTCCACCTCGCGTATGTGAGCGCAGCCGCATCTTGTCGGTGGGCGCTGGCACGATGGTCCGGTGAGCACTCGCGCTGATCCCGGGCCGTCCGGCCACCCCGACCCGTTGGGCCGGTTCAGCGCGATCACCCGCGAGTGGTTCACGAGCACCTTCGACGCACCCACCACCGCGCAGGCCGACGCCTGGAGCGCCATCGCCGACGGTCACAACACCCTGGTGATCGCGCCCACCGGATCGGGCAAGACGCTGGCGGCCTTCCTCTGGGCGATAGACAATCTCGCCGGCCCCGCCGGCTCGGCGGAGCGCCCGCCCGGCACCCGCGTGCTCTACGTGTCACCGCTCAAGGCGCTGGCGGTCGACGTCGAGCGCAACCTGCGCACTCCCCTGGCCGGGCTCACCCGCATCGCCGAACGCCATGGCCTGCCGGCCCCCGACATCAGCGTCGGGGTCCGTTCGGGCGACACCCCGCCCGCGACCCGTCGCCAGCTGATCAACCGACCGCCCGACGTGCTGATCACCACTCCCGAGTCGCTGTTCCTGATGCTCACGTCGGCCGCCCGCGAGACGCTGGCCGGCGTGCAGACGGTGATCGTCGACGAGATCCACGCCATCGCCGCCGGCAAGCGCGGCGCGCACCTGGCGGTGTCGCTGGAGCGCCTCGACGCGCTGCGGGAGGACAAACCCGCCCAGCGCATCGGGTTGTCGGCCACCGTGCGTCCACCCGAGGAACTTGCGCGGTTCCTGTCCGGTCAGGCGCCGACGACCATCGTGGCGCCGCCGTCGGCCAAGACGGTCGAGCTCACCGTGCAGGTGCCGGTGCCCGACATGGCCAACCTGGCGAACACTCCCCCGCAAGCGGGCGGTACCCCCTCCATCTGGCCAGACGTCGAGAACCGTCTCGTCGATCTGATCGAATCGCACAACTCCACGATCGTCTTCGCGAATTCTCGGCGGCTGGCCGAGCGACTTACCGCCCGGCTCAACGAGATTCATGCCGAGCGCAGCGGTGTGTCGCTGACCACCGAGGCCAACCCGAAGGTGGCCGGCGGCGCTCCTGCACACATCATGGGG
>DASTKA010000442.1:0-3160 GCA_035716165.1 Mycobacterium sp.
GGTATTCGGCTGGGGCGCAGGCGCTTAAAACCCGACTCGCGGTGCCCTGCGCGCCCGGCCGGCCGGGCGCTCGCATCCCAACGCCCGGCTGGGAGGGCGCTCGGCAGGTGGCGAGGGCGGCCGACCGCCCCCCAGCCGGACGTCGGCGATCACGTGACCCGCCGTGCCCACCGCACGGGGTCCGCGCCCCGGGCGGAGATAAGCGTAAGTCCTGGCCAGAAGGTCAAACACCGGGCTGAGCCAAACGGCCGACCACGTCCGATGCCCTATAGTGGTGACATGCACCACCCCGCACAGCTGCGCTTTGTCCCGTCGAGCTACCTTGGCGCGGACTGTTGTTGCTGTTGCTGTTGTTGTTGATTTCCTCGAGCCGAAGGCGCCGCGAAAACGGCCGGCGATCTGCATGGACGCGTGCTCACTGGAGCGGCGCTGGCCATCCCCACCGAGATGAACATAGAGTTCGAATTAGCTGGCAGGCCGAGGCCTGGTCCTACGTCGTTGGAGACAATAGGTAGATGAGCATCGCGGAGAACGTCACGGAATTGATCGGTAACACCCCGCTGGTCCGGCTGAACCGGGTCACCGACGGTGCGGTCGCCGACGTCGTCGCCAAGCTGGAATTCTTCAACCCGGGCAACAGTGTCAAAGACCGCATCGGAGTCGCGATGATCGACGCGGCCGAGCAGGCGGGGCTGATCAAACCGGACACGATCATTCTGGAGCCGACGAGCGGCAACACCGGCATCGCCCTGGCGCTCGTGGCCGCGGCCCGTGGCTACCGCTGCGTGCTGACCATGCCCGAAACCATGAGCATCGAGCGACGAATGTTGTTGCGCGCGTTGGGCGCCGAGATCGTTTTGACACCGGGCGCCGAGGGCATGCCGGGCGCCATCGCCAAGGCCGAAGAACTGGCCAAAAGCGACCAACGGTATTTCGTGCCACAGCAATTCGAGAACAAGGCCAACCCCGCGATCCACCGCGCCACCACCGCGGAGGAAGTGTGGCGCGACACCGACGGCAAAGTCGACATCTTCGTCGCCGGAGTGGGCACCGGCGGCACCATCACCGGGGTGGCGCAGGTGATCAAGGAACGCAAGCCCTCAGCACAATTCATCGCCGTGGAGCCGGCCGCGTCGCCGGTGTTGTCCGGCGGCCAGAAGGGGCCGCACCCCATCCAGGGCCTCGGCGCCGGGTTCGTCCCGCCCGTGCTCGAGATGGATCTGGTCGACGAGGTGATCACCGTCGGCAACGAGGAGTCCATGACCCTGGCCAGGCGGCTGGCCGCCGAGGAAGGACTCTTGGTCGGTATCTCTTCGGGGGCGGCGGTGGTCGCCGCGCTGCAGGTGGCCCGCCGGCCCGAGAACGCGGGAAAGCTCGTCGTCGTGGTGCTGCCCGACTTCGGCGAGCGGTACCTCAGCACGCCGTTGTTCGCCGACCTGGCCGATTAGCCGTGCTCGAAACCATCCGACGGGACATCCGAGCGGCCAGGGAGCGCGATCCGGCCGCTCCGACGACGCTGCAGGTGATCTTTGCCTACCCGGGTGTGCACGCCATTTGGGGCCACCGCATCAACCACTGGCTCTGGCGGCGCGGCGCGAAGCTGGCCGCGCGCATCACCGCCGAGATGACCCGGATTCTGACCGGCGTCGAGGTCCACCCCGGCGCCGTGCTTGGCCCCGGCCTTTTCATCGACCACGCGACCGGCGTGGTGATCGGAGAGACCGCCGAGGTGGGCGAGGACGTGACCCTCTATCACGGTGTCACCCTCGGCGGCAGCGGACGGGACACCGGCAAACGCCATCCCACCATCGGTGATCGGGTGATCATCGGTGCCGGGGCGAAGGTCTTGGGCGCGATCAAGATCGGCGACGACAGCCGTATCGGCGCGAACGCCGTGGTGGTCAAAGAGGTTCCATCGAGCTCGGTCGTGGTCGGGGTGCCCGGACAGGTCATCAGCCGCAGCCTTCCGGGCAGTCCGGACGACTCGATGATGCCCGACCTCGTGGGCGTCAGCCTGCAATCGTTGCTGACCCGCGTGACCAAACTCGAAGTCCGGGCGGAAGGCGCCCAGACCAACCACGTCATCAGGCCGCCCGAAGCCGGTGTCTGGCACGGCGAGGACTTCTCCATCTGAAAGATTCTGGCGTTCAGCCGAAGACGCGTTGATCACCGATATTCGCCACCCTGCACCGAACCCGCGTCGCCGCGTTCTGCCGCGGTGAGCTCGGCGAACTATTACTCAGGCTGAACTTAACCCGGTTATGGAATGCACGGTCACCCACAGCGTTGCACAGTGGGTTATGACCACGATGCGTGACGGCGCCGGTCTCGAGGCCCGACTATGACGGAGCTACATCTGGCCGTGGGGCTGGATGGCTACGGTTGGCACCCCCAGGCGTGGCGCTACGCGTTCGCGCACAACGCGACCGGTGGCGGGCAACTCAGCGGTCGCTATTGGGCCGCGCTCGCGGGCACCGCCGAGCGTGGCCTGCTCGATTTCCTGACCATCGACGACAGCCTCGACGCGCAGCCGGGCCGGCGGGCCGAGATCTCGCCGCGACGCCTGGCGGGACGCGCCGATGCCACGCTGGTGGCCGCCCGCATCGCGCCGGTCACCCGGCACATCGGCCTGATTCCCGTCGCGACCGTCACCCATACCGAACCGTTCCACGTCTCGAAAGCGATTGCGACGCTTGACCACATTTCGGGTGGCCGGGCCGGCTGGCAGGTTCGGGTGAGCCCGACCGCGCACGAAGCGGCACTGTTCGGCCGCCGGACCGCCCCCGACGGCGACGACCTGTTCACTGAGGCCGCCGACGCGGTGGAGGTGGTGCGCCGGCTTTGGGACAGCTGGGAGGACGACGCCGTCATCCGCGACGTCGCGACCGGTCGCTACATCGACCGGGACAAGCTGCATTACATCGACTTCGCTGGCGAGCGCTTCTCCGTCAAAGGGCCCTCGATCACCCCGCGGCCACCTCAGGGTCAGCCCGTGGTGGCGGCGCTGGCCCACGCGCCGGGGGTGTATGAATTCGCCGCCGCCAGCGCCGACCTGGTATTCGTCACCCCACGCGACGAGGGCTCGCTGCATGCGATCCTGGCCGAGGTCGACCAGGCGCAGCGCGCCGCGGGCCGGCAGATCCGGGTCTATGCGGACCTG
>DASTKA010000443.1:0-4890 GCA_035716165.1 Mycobacterium sp.
GAGGGCGGCGTCGGCGACCGCGCAGGGGTCGAATTGCACGGTGGTCAGCGGCGGAGTGCTCACCATGCCCATCGGGCTGGCGTCGACTCCCATCACCGCGAGGTCGCCGGGGCAGCGCAGCCGCGCTTGGTGAATTCCGTAGAGGACCAGGCAGGCGATCTCGTCGCTTTGTGCGCAGACGGCGGTCACGCCGTTGCCCACCCAGCCGGCGACGACGTCGGCGGCAGTGTCCAGGGTGACCTCGTCGACCCGCACCGGCGGCAGGTCGCGCACCTGCGCCGCCCGCGAGACACCCTCGAACCAGTAGTCACCCAGCGGCCGCCACCGTTCGATCCCCGTGTAGGCAAACGCGATTCGGCGATGGCCACGCTCGACCAGGTGCGCGACGCGCATCTCACCCACCGACAGATGCGGGTCTTTGAGCGCGGGCAGCGTCCCGATCTCGATGTGGGGGATGGCCGCCTTCGTCACCGCTTGACGGGCCGCCGCACTGAGCGGGAACAGGCTGGTGATCGCGACCGGGTCCAGATTCTCGATCGCATCGACCACATGCTGGTCGTCGTCGGTCTCGAAGATCTGTACTTGAAGAAAGCCCTCGCGGGCCAATGCGGTGGTCATGTGACTGCCGGCCTGCATCGGCATCTCGCCCACGGCCACGTGTGGCACCACGTAGAGCACCACACCGCTTTTGCCGCGCGCGAGGTTACGGGCTGCGAGGTTGGGCCGGTAGCCCAGAAGTTTGGCCGCGCGGTACACCGCATCGCGGGTTTCCGGCGAGATACGGCGTCCCTGCGCGTTGTTCAGCACATAACTGACCGTGGCGGTCGAGACGCCGGCCAATCGGGCCACGTCGGCCGTGGTCGGACGTGCAGCTTTGTTGGTGCTCAACTTCCGTCACCTTCCGGGCCCGGTCATGCTTCATCGTGGCACGCGATGCACATCGGCATCGCGCCATGCCGCGCCGGGACTTCGGGGGCCGGCGCGGTGCCGCGGACTAATAGTCCGTGCCCGAACGGTAGGGCCGAAAGACATGGTGGCGATCGAGGAGGGGTCCGGCCTGGCCCTGCGTCGTTGTAATTCATCGGATTAGCGCGCGAACGCCCTCGCCACCGCAGGTCGCTGCCGGTTGACACTGTGATGCACACCATTATCTACTAGTCGCTAACGGTCGACTGAGGAGCGCGGCATGAACAAGGACGATCTGATCCTGATCAGCGTGGACGATCACATCGCCGAGCCGGCCGACATGTTCGACGCGCACGTTCCCGCCGCATATAGGGACCGCGCCCCCCGGGTGGTCCTCGAGCCCGACGGCGTCCAGCAGTGGTACTACGGCGAGATCCGCGGACGCAACATGGGCCTGAACGCCGTCGCGGGCAAACCGCGCGAGATGTACAACATCGACGCGTCCCGCTACGACGAGATGCGGCCGGGCTGTTTCAACGTGGACGAGCGGGTGCGGGACATGAACGCCGGCGGCCAGCTCGCGGGGTTGAACTTCCCGAACTTCACCGGCTTCTCCGGTCAGGTGCTCAACCAGGGTCCCGACCGCGAGACCAACCTGGTGATGATCAAGGCCTACAACGACTGGCACGTCGACGAATGGTGCGGGGCCTACCCGGGCCGGTTCATCCCGTGTGGCATCCTGCCGCTGTTCGACGTGGCCGAGGCCGCCAGGGAAGTGAAACGGCTCGCCGACAAGGGCTGTCATGCCGTCACGTTCTCCGAGAACCCAGAGGCGTTGGAGATGCCCAGCATTCACACCAAGTACTGGTACCCGCTCTTCGAGGCGGTCTGCGAAAACAACACGGTGCTGTGCACCCATGTCGGGTCCGCGTCGCGGTCTCCACAGGTGTCGACGGACGCCCCGCCCAGCGTGCAGATGACGGCGTCGTCGATGATGAGCATGTTCACCTTCACCGAGCTGATCTGGGCGCAGTTCTGGGCCGACTTTCCGCAGCTGAAGTTCTCGCTGACCGAGGGCGACGTCGGCTGGATCCCGTACTTCCTCTGGCGGGCCGAGCACGTCTACAACCGGCACTCCGGCTGGACGCTGGCAACCTTCCCGCCCGGCTACGAGGGGCCCACCGACGTGTTCAAGCGGCACTTCTACACCTGCTTCATCAGCGACAAAGTCGGTGTGCAGAACATGGATTGGTTCAACGAGGACATGCTGTGCTGGGAGTCGGACTTCCCGCATTCCGACAGCAACTGGCCTTTCGCGCCGGAGGACATCGTCGCCACCATGGGCCACCTCGACGACTCGGTGATCGACAAGATCACACACCAAAATGCCATGGCCGCATACTCATTCGACCCGTTCCGTTACATCCCGAGGGAACATGCGCGGGCCGGCTACCTACGCGCGCAGGCCACTGACGTCGACGTGGTCACCCATGTCGGCCGCAAGGCCAGTCAGCGTGACCGGGACGCGTGGACGCGGATGACGCAGTTCGCCCTGCAGGCGCAGGCCTCGGCGCAGGCGCCTGTAACGGTCGAGGCGGCCGGTATCGCGGGCCGCGCCACCACCCTGGGCAACTGAGCGTGGCGGCCGAGGCACCGTTCGCGGGCTGGCGCGTACTGGAATTGTGCAACGGCCTGGCGGCGTCCTACTGCGGCAAGATGTTCGCCGACGCCGGCGCCGGCGTCGTGAAAATCGAAACGCCGCAGGGTGATTCGATGCGCGGGTGGTCGGCCGGTGGACCGCCCGGGGCGTTGTTCGGCTATCTGGCCGCGGGCAAGAAGTCCGTCGTCAATGCCGGCCAGGCCGAGATCACGTCGTTGCTGGCGGGCGCCGACCTCATAGTCACCGACCTCACCGACGGATGGACGCTCGACGTGATCACCGCCCACACCGCGGATTCCGCCGTGGTGGTTGCCGTCACGCCCTTCGGCACCACCGGACCCTACGTCGAAAACCAGCTAGCCGCCAATGAATTCATTCTGCAAGCGCTGTGCGGATCGATCGCGGGCCGCGGCTGGCCGGACGACGAACCGGTGCAAGCGGGCGGCCGGCTTGGCGAGTGGCTGGCGGGCACCTTCGCGGCGGCGGCGGCTGCGGCGACGGTCCGGCACGCGGCCCGAAGCGGCCGCGGTCAGATCATCGATGTCTCGACGTACGAGGCCATGGCCATCGCCATGGGCGGCCTGTCCGCGATGTCGGCCAGCGTGCTGGGCGCCGATTCGCTGCTGCACGAGCGGAGTCTGGAGCTGCCGTCGATCGTCCCGACGGCCGACGGCATGGTCGGCTTCTGCACCATCACCGCGCAGCAGTTTCAGGACTTTCTGCTGATGATCGAGCGCGCCGATCTCATCGACGACACCGAACTGGCGTCGTTCGCCGGCCGGGTCGAGTGCCGCGACGAGTTCCTGGGCATGGTCACCGAATGGACCGGAACTCGAACCACCGACGAGATCGTCGATCTCGCGGTGGCATTCCGGATTCCGGTCGCCCCCATCGCGACGCCCGAGATGCTGCCCAAGATCGACCACTTCGTGGAACGCGGCGTCTTCCTCGAATCGCCGACCGGGGTGCTGACGCCCCGGCCGCCGTATCGCAGCGACGCGATCGCGACCCGGACACCCGGGGAACCGCCGCACCTCGGAGCCGACAACGGGCGGGTGCAGTGGCCGGTGCGACGCCACTCGCCGCGCAGCGCCGACGCCGACGCGCTGCCGCTGTCCGACATCCGGGTCGCCGACTTCACCGCGTTCTGGGCGGGCCCGGTCGCCACCCAACTGCTCGGCGCCCTGGGTGCGGACGTGATCAAGATCGAGGGCGTGCGCCGGCCCGACGGCATGAGGTTCTCCGCCGGCCGCCCACCCGACTGGGACCAATGGTGGGAGTGGGGCCCGGTATTCCTGTGCAGCAACAACAACAAGCGCGGCGTCAGCATTGAACTCGGCACCGAGGCCGGACGAAAGCTCGCGCGGGAGCTCATCGCCGCAAGCGATCTCGTCGTCGAGAACTTCTCCCCGCGGGTGATGGCGAACTTCGGTCTGGAATGGGATGCGGTGCGCGCGGCCAACCCGCGGGCGGTCATGGTCCGGATGCCCGCGTTCGGCCTCGACGGCCCGTGGCGCGACCGCGTCGGCTTCGCGCAGACCATGGAGCAGGCGACCGGCATGGCGTGGATGACCGGGCACGCCGATGGTCCCCCAGTGATCCCGCGGGGTGTGTGTGACCCGATCGCCGGCCTGCACGCCGCCTTCGCCGCCGTCGCGGCGCTGGTGATCCGCGACCGCCAGGGCACCGGAATGCAGGTGGAGGCGACCATGGTCGAGGCCGCGCTCAACGTGGCGGCCGAAATGCTGGTCGAACATTCGCGCAACGGAATCGCGATGCGCCGCAATGGAAACCGTGGCCCCGGGGCCAGTCCGCAGGGGGTCTACCGCTGCCGCGGTGACGACGAGTGGGTCGCGCTGGCCGCGATGGACGCCGGCGCCCGCTCGTCGCTGGCCGGCCTCCTCGGCCAGCCCGGACTGGAGGAATCCGGCTGGGCCGGGCGGGCCGACGACATCGACAAGCTGATCTCCGCCTGGGCCGCCGGTCAATCGGTGACCGAGGCCGTCGACGCGCTGCGCACCGCCGGCGTGGCCGCCGCGCGCGTCACACCGGCCGCGGCGCTGCTGACAGATCCGCAGCTGCGCGCCCGCGGCTTCTGGGAGACGGTCGACCACCCGGTTGCGGGCTCATTCCTGTGCACCGGAATGCCTTTCGCGTTTCACGGCAAGCCGCGGCGCTGGATCCGGCGGGTGCCGCCGCTCTACGGCCAGCACACCGATGAGGTGCTGACCGGGGTTCTCGGGCACAGCGCGGACGACCTGGCCGCGCTGCGACAGTCGGGAGCCATCAGCGCTCGGCCGGCGGGCCTGTGACATGGCCGTCAG
>DASTKA010000444.1:0-4616 GCA_035716165.1 Mycobacterium sp.
CTCAACGATAATCACGTCATCGATGTGGCCGGCGGGTGCTACGCCGATGCCGTTGCCGCCGCACCGCCGCTGGTTCCCCATCGCGAGGTGGCGTCCGCCGACACGCTGATGATGATCTTCACCTCGGGCACCAGCGGCGACCCCAAGGTGGTGCGGTTCGCCCATGGCATGGCGATCATGTGCGGGGCGAGCCTGATCTACCAATACGACGTCACCGCCGACGACGTCTGCTACCTGTCGATGCCGCTCTTTCACTCCAACGGCGTCGCCGCCGGGTGGGCGGTCGCCATCGGCAGCGGGGCCACCATGGTGCCGGCGCGCTTCTCACCGTCCCGATTCCTCGACGATGTTCGCCGCTACCGGGTGACCTACCTGAACTACGTCGGCAAGCCGCTGGCGCTGATCCTTGCCACCCCCGAACTTCCCGACGACGCCGACAACACCTTGCGGGTGGCCTTCGGCAACGAGGCGACCGATCGCGACATCGCCGAGTTCGCAAGGCGTTTCGGATGCCGGGTCGTCGACAGCTTCGGTTCGAGCGAATTCGCGGTGATCGTGGTGCGCGAGGACGGCACCCCGCCCGGCTCCATCGGCAAGCCGTACCCGGGGGTGAGCATCTACAACTCGACCACGCTGCGGGAGTGCGAGGCCGCACGGTTCGACGCGCACGGGGCGCTGACCAACTTCGACGAGGCGGTCGGTGAGCTGGTCAACACCCAGGGTGCGGGGCCCTTCGCCGGCTACTACAACGATCCGGGCGCCACCGCCGAGCGGATGCGGCACGGAATGTACTGGTCCGGTGACCTGGCCTACCGCGACGCCGACGGCTGGATCTACCTGGCCGGCCGAACCGCCGATTGGATGCGGGTGGACGGGGAGAACCTTGCGGCCGGCCCGATTGAGCGAATTCTGGCGCGGTTGCCCGAAATCAGCCAGGTCGCCGTCTATGCGGTCCCCGACGACCGGGTGGGCGACCAGGTGATGGCCGCCCTGGTGCTGCGGCCCGGGACACGGCTGGGCCCGGATGACTTCGCGGAATTCCTTGCCACGCAGGCCGACCTGTCGCCGAAGGCGCGGCCGCGCTATGTGCGCATCAACGATCAACTGCCCGCAACCGCGACCAACAAGATCCTCAAGCGCGCTCTGATCGCCGCGGGTGTCACCGCGCAAGGTGGTGTGTTGTGGGCGCGGCCCGCCCGGGGCACCCGCTTCGCGCCGCTGGGCGAAACCGCGGCCGGCCGAGCGGCATCCACGCTCGGATCATGAAATAGCGGGCACCTTAGCCCGCCTCCTCGACCGGGTCGGGTTGGGGGGCTTCGCCGAACCGTGCCAGCACCAGCGTTCCGGACACGGCGACGGCGAACCCGGCGACCACCAGCCAGCCGAGCCCGTGGCGTGCGGTGTCACCCAGCCACAGCACCCCGACGAGGGCCGGTGCCAGGGTCTCACCGACCACCATCCCCGCGACCGCCGTGGTCACCGATCCGCGGTGCAAGGCGGAGGTGAGCAAGAGAAACCCCGCGGCCCCGCCCGCCGCCGCCGCGTACAGGGCGGGGTTGGTATAGAACGCGCGCTTGGTGGGATCGATCGCGTCGATCAACCGCACGCCCACCTCGACGACGCCGAAGCCGCTTCCGGCGGCCAGCCCCAGTGCGAGCGCGCGGGGGCGGTCGGGCAACCGCCCCGCGGCGGCGCCGCCGATGAAGATCGCGGCCACCACCCCCAGCAGCGCCCAGCCGAGCCCGGCCGGGGCGTGCCGGAAGTGCCCCGGCCCGGCGGCCAGGGCGAGGACTACCAGGCTGACGCAGACCACGCCGACGGCCGTCCACTCCGCCGAGGAGAGCCGCGCCGACAAAACCCATGCGGCCACCACGCCGGTCACGGCGATCGAGGCGGCCAGCGCCGCGGCGACCACATAGATCGGGACCAGGCGCAGCGCGGCCACTTGAAGCGCGAACCCGACGACGTCGAGGCCGACCCCGGCCAGGTAGCGCCACTGCCGGACGGCCCGCAACAGCAGCACCGCGTCGACACCCGAGCCGCTGCCCGCTTCCACGGACCGGGTTCCGGCCGCTTGCAGCACGGTCGCCGTCCCGTAGCAAAGCGAGCAGCCCAGCGCGAGGAGGAAGCCGATCAGCACACTCACCGACACTAAACGTGCCGGCGGCCGGCCGCTCTTGCGCATGACCGCGAAATAACTGAACAAACGTTTGGGCGATGCTCGCGCTGGGCACCTCACAGGTACCTATCGCAACAGCCCACAATCAAGCGCGGAATAGCCAGTGAACGGCTGAAATATATCTGCGCCAATATGTTGAGTATGCGGAGCTCTGTGCGACAACGACATTCAATTTGATGTTTAGAGTCGGTGTACAACTGTGTACTCTAGCGCTATGGCCGAACGAGGCGCCCAGCCGCGCGTCCCCCGGGGACGCCGGTTATTCCTGCGCGCGGTGCGGCGGCTGTTCAGCCCGCTGCAGCCCGACGACTACCTGGAGATGATCAACCCGCTGTGGACCACCAAGGAGCTGCGCGGGAAGGTCGAAGGCATCGAGGCGCAAGGCTCGGAGGCGGCCAGCGTTCTGATTCGCCCGGGGTACGAGTGGCCCGGCCATAAGCCCGGACAGTACGTTCGGCTCGGTGTGGTGATCGACGGGGTCTACCACTGGCGCGCGTACTCACTGACGTCGGACCCGAGGCCCGAAGACGGGCTGATCAGCGTCACGCCGAAGAGGGTCGACGGCGGCGTCGTGTCGCCGTATCTCGTGCAAAAGATCCAGCCGGGGGACCTGGTGCGGCTCGGCGAGATCGAGGGCGTGTTCACGCTGCCCGACCCCGTGCCGGCCAAGTTGTTGTTCATCAGCGCCGGAAGCGGCATCACGCCGATCATCAGCATGCTGCGCGACCTCGACCACCGCGACGAATTGCACGACGCGGTGGTCATTCATTCCGCGCGCACCCGAGAACAGGCCATGTTCCTGGCCGCCTTGGAACAGCTCGACGAACGCCACGAGGGAATGCGGCTGGATGTGCGCCTCACGTCCGAGCAGGGGCGACTGACACCCGAGGATCTCGATGACGTGTGCCCGGACTGGCGCGAGCGCGAGGCGTTCTGCTCGGGTCCCGGTGAGATGCTCGACGCCCTGATCGAGCACTGGGAAGCGAACGGGGATTGCGAACGCCTGCACTTCGAGCGGTTCCAGCCCAAGATCGGCGGCGACGCCAACGCCGGCGAGGGCGGCACCGTCTGCTTCCTCGACAGCGAAAAGGAAGTCGAATGTGACGGCGGCACGTCGATTCTCGAGGCCGGCGAGAAGGCCGGCCTCAACCTCGCGTTCGGCTGCCGAATCGGAATCTGTCATACCTGCGTCGGCACGCTGAAGTCGGGCAAGCTGCGCGACCTGCGCTCGGGCGACGTGCTCGAGCCTACGGAGCAAGACGTACGGATCTGCATCAACACCGCCGAAGGCGATGTCGAACTCGAACTGTGATCGAAAGGAGCGGCTCGTGACAACTGCCGTGAAAAGGGCCGGGGAGACACCGCTTTCCCGCCTGGGTGAACAAGAGCTGGAAAAGCTGGCGAAGGAATTCGACGCGATCCACGACGAGGTGTTCGCCGACCTCGGCGATCGTGACCGCCGGTACATCAAAAACGTCATCTCGGCGCAGCGACAGATAGTCGTGTTAGGCCGGGTGCTGTTGCTGGCATCGCGATCGAAGACGGCGTGGCTGCTGGGCACCGCCTGCCTTTCCATGGCCAAGATCCTGGAGAACATGGAGATCGGCCACAACGTGATGCACGGTCAATGGGATTGGATGAACGATCCCGACATCCACTCCTCGGTATGGGACTGGGACACAGCCTCAACAGCCGAATCCTGGAAGCACTCGCACAACTACATCCACCACACGTACACAAACATCCTGGGCAAGGACAAAGACCTGGGTTACGAGCTCTTACGCATAGATCCCGCGCAGAAGTGGGCGCCGCGCTACCTGTTTCAACCGATCTCCAACCTGCTGCTGACGCTCCTGTTCGAGTGGGGCGTGGCCGTCCACGACATGGACATCGAAGCGATACGCAAGCGCGAGAAGCCGTGGTCGGAGGTGCGCAAGGATCTGAAGGGGATCAGCGTCAAGGCGCGTGCGCAGATCTACAAGGACTACCTCGGCTGGCCGGCGATCAGTGCGGGCGCGTTCGCTCTCACCCAGCTGGCTCTCCGCGGCCGGCTCGAGCAGCCGGCCAAGTCACGGTTGGGCAAAAGGCTGCGCAAGGTGTCCAGCGGCGGACGCGTCGGCGCCGCCGCGAACTTCCTCGACAAGGTGGCGCCCGGCGTCGAAAGCACCTACCTGCGCACCCTGACCGCCGATGCGATTGCCAACGTCATCCGCAACATCTGGTCGCACGCCATTATCTTCTGCGGCCACTTCCCGGACCAGACCTACACGTTCACGCAGGAAGAGACCGAGAACGAGACCCGCGGCGGTTGGTACGTGCGCCAGCTGCTCGGGGCCGCGAACATCGACGGCGGTCCGCTATTTCACATCATCAGCGGCAATCTCGGTTATCAGGTCGAGCACCACCTCTACCCGGATATGCCGAGCAGTCGATACTC
>DASTKA010000445.1:0-4490 GCA_035716165.1 Mycobacterium sp.
CGTTAGGGTTTCGTCATCCTTGGCATCGAGACGGTCGCTTCCCGCCTCGTGCGCACGCGCCGGTGCGCGGCTGAAACGTTGTGACAGGAGCTGGAAGTGGCCAACAACATCACTTGGCACGAACATCAGATAAGCCGCGCCGAGCGCGAGGGCCTCAACGGGCACAAGGGCTGTGTCATCTGGTTCACCGGGCTGAGCGGCAGCGGCAAGAGCACGGTCGCCAACGTCGTCGAGCAGAAGCTCTACGAGCGGCGAATACGCAGCTTTCTGCTGGACGGAGACAACGTCCGCTATGGGCTCAATGCCGGCCCGGAACTGCTCGAAGAGCGGCATGGGCCCGAATTCGCGAAACGGTTCGGCCTGGGCTTCTCCGCCCAGGATCGCGAGGAGAACATCCGCCGTATCGGCGCGGTCGCGAAGCTGTTCTGCGAGTCCGGGGTGATCGCGTTGACCGCCTTCATCAGCCCGTACGTCCGTGACCGCGACGCGATTCGGGCCACCTTGAACGACGGCGATTTCCAGGAGATCTTCATCGACACCCCGATCGAGATTTGTGAGCAGCGTGATCCGAAAGGCCTTTACAAGAAAGCCCGGGCCGGCGAGATCAAGGGATTCACCGGAATCGACGACCCCTACGAGGCGCCGGCGCAGCCCGAGCTGCGCCTGGAAGGCGGCAACAAGGACGCGGACACGCTGGCCTCAGAAGTGATCGCCCATCTCGAGCAGGTGGGCGTCATCTCGGCCGCGGTCCGAGACGCCTAGCGGACGGGTTCGGCAAGACGGCATCGGGAGCCGTTCACCGCACAGGCAACCGCTGATTACGCGAAACGAGGTCACTTTCATGAGCTACCAGGGCCACAACGGCAAGCCGATCGTGGAACGAGTGTCCACCGAAAATGCGGCGAGTCGGATCGACGGGTTGCCGCGCATTCCGATCTCGAAAGCCGCCGCCCACGAAGTGATCAGCCTTTCCTACGGCTTCTTCACGCCGCTGACGGGATTCATGGGTCGGCGCGAAGTGGATAGCACGCTCGACGGGTTCCAGCTTCCCGACGGCACGCTGTGGAGCATCCCGATCGTCTTCGATCTTTCCGCGGAAGACGTCGAGAAATTCGGGGTGAAAGGGGGCGAGAGCGTCGTCCTCGAGTATCTCGACGCCCCGATGGCGCTCTTCGAGGTCTCCGAGATCTACCAATACGACTTGGAGCGTATGGCCGAAAAAACCTATGGCACAACCGACCCGCGGCATCCCGGCGTCAAGAAGACGTTGGCCTATGCGAATCGATTCGTCGGCGGCGACATCACGCTCATCAACGAGCCGGTGTTCAACGAACCTTTCAAGAGTTTCTGGCTCACGCCGCGGCAACACCAGGACGCGCTGGTGAAGAAGGACTGGAAGCGCGCCGTCGCCCATCAGACCCGAAACGTTCCGCACACCGGCCACGAGGCCCTGATGAAGCAAGCGTGGCTCGCGGCGAACGAGGACCAGCCCGTCGACAACCTGAACACGGGTGTGCTGGTCAATGCGATCATCGGCCAAAAACGCGTCGGGGACTACATCGACGAGGCGATCCTGTTGGCGCAGAATGAATTACGGACCAGCGGTTATTTCCGCGAGGACGTCCACCTGGTGTCGTTCACGCTGTGGGACATGCGCTACGCGGGGCCGCGGGAGGCCATCTTCCACGCGATCCTGCGCACGAACCTCGGCTGCACGCATCACATGTTCGGCCGGGACCACGCGGGTGTGGGCGATTTCTACCATCCCTACGATTCCCAGAACATCCTCAAGCAATACCGCAGCGAGCTGGGGATCAAACCGGTGTTCCTGCGGGAGAACTGGTACTGCCCGGTGTGCGAGGAGGTCACCAACTCGGCGCTGTGCGGTCATGACGATCAGTCACAAAGCTTCAGCGGCAGCCTGATTCGAAGCATCCTGACCGATGAGGTCAAGCCGACGCAGAAGGTGATGCGGCACGAGGTGTTCGAAGTCGTGATGGACAGCGCCGCGAAGTACGGCCAGGGTTCGCCGTTCGTCACCGAGGAGTATCTGAAAGACAGACTGCCGGTCTTCACCCTGAACCAATTGGAGAACTCATGACCAGCGCCGAGAACAAGATCAAAGTCAACGTGTGGATCAACGAGGAACGGTTGGAAGCGCTGGCCAATGCCGGAATGGCGGACCGGGCGATTGAGGCGTTCGCCGGCATGAAGCTGCTCGAAATCTACACCACCGAAGAGCAGAAAGACGTTCTCCTGCAGCGCTTTCCGGGGGCGAAGTACGACTCCGCTACCACCCGCTCGATCGAGCTGCTGCCGAAGCAGGCCAAGGACCGGCTGCTCGAGCTCTCCATCAAGATGCACTCCACCGGCCCCGACGTGGTGGATCACTTCCTCGAAGAGGCCCAGACGGCGAATAGCCAGTAGGTGGCAACGGCCCCGCCCCGCGGTGGCGGGCAGGGCGCGCGTCACCGACTTTCCAGCACGCGCAATCCCAGCGAAAAGAGCAGCCGCACCTCGGGATCGGCCAGCGACGTCGACATCAGCTTCTCGATCCGGCGCACCCGGTAGCGAACCGTATTCGGATGGACTCGCAGCGATTGTGCGGCCGCGGCGATGTCGCCGAAGGCGTCCAGATAGGTCCGCAACGTCTCGGCCAGCACCGGATCGTCGTCGCGCAGGGCCAGGATCCGCGGGTCTATCAGGCGCTGTTCGCCGCCGATGAGTGTCACGATCTCGTCGAGCAAGACGGTGGTACGCGCTTCGGCCAGCGACGTCACCTGGCCGAACGAAATCGGGTGCCGCTCAGCGCTGTCCAGCACGCGGTCCACCTCGATGCGGGCCGCGGCCGCCCCGCCGAGGCCCGCGATCGGTGCGGCGATGGCCGCCCGTAGCTGCACCCCGAGTTCGGCGCGCATGGCGCCGATGGTGCCGCGCACCCACGAGTTGACCGAGCGGTTGTGAGTTTGGGGGAGGAGCACGTAGGTGCGCGAGCCGGACGAGGTGACCTGGGCGTCGCGCCGGAAGGCGCTGGCGCTCAGCGCGAGGACATCGGCGAGCCGAGAGTGAGGCGGTGAGTCTTCCGCCGCGTCCCAACCGATCAGGGCGGCGTCGCCGTCGGCGGCGAGACCGAGTTCGCGTGCGACCGCGGCCACGTCGACATGCGCAAGGGTTTCGGCGTCGCCGAGGCCCAGGAGTTGCTGCAGTCGCCGGGTGTGGGTCGATGGCCGCGCCGCCAGTCGCGACATGATTCGGGCCGCCAGCACGGCGGCCCCGCGCAAGATCGCCTCGGCGTCGTCGGCCAGTGGCTGCGAGCCCTGCTGTACCCAGATGGTTCCGGCGAACACCGGCGGTCGCCGCGCATCGGGCTCCGGCTGGTGAACCCCGACGGCCAGTCGCGGGCGCAGCCCGAGCTCGGGCCGCTCGGCGACGCGGACCACCTCCCCACCCGAGCGCAACGCATCGAAGATGCCCCACTGGCCGATCCACTCGAGATGCTCGGGCGGCCCCGCCCGGCCCAGGATGGAAAGGCGGCGCAGCTCGTCGGCCTCGTCGTTGGAGGCCGAATAGGCCAGCACGTGGGATTGGGCGTTCTCGATGCTGACCATGCCGTGGATACGGTCGGCGAGCGACTGCGCCAACCCGAACAAATCCGTGCCCGAGTCATTGAGTGCGTCGGCGGGGTCGCCGTGATGCTCCAGGACGTGGTTGACCAGCTGATAGAGCCGCTCCCAGCGCGCTTGCGGGTCGACGGCCACCAGCGCCGAGCCGACAGCAACGGCCTTGGCCGCCAACGCATTCGACGGCTCCTTGACGAAGACGGCCACCGGCGCATGGTCGCGGGACTGAGTGTCCGTCCACCGCAGCGCTTCGTCGTCGGCGACGCCCAGCAGGAAAAAGACGTCGGCCGAACTCGCCGCCGCCGCCAGCCCGAGTCGCACGTCGTCGGAGTCGATCAACGCCGCCGATGTCACCGGTATGTCCAGACCCCGCGGCGCGTCGACCAGCCTCACCAGCGTCGCGTCCAGCGCGAGTAACAGCTGCCCAAGGCCCACCCCGGCCATGTTGTCCGATTCTACTACGACTACCCGGCCGTATTGTCCAATCGGCTAATCCTATTCGTCCTTGCGGCGGGAATCCTGGCAGGATGGACGCGATAACCCAGGTCCCGATGCCGGCCAACGAGCCGGTCCATGACTATGCACCCCACTCGCCGGAACGGACCCGGCTCCGCACCGAACTGGCCGCGCTGGCCGCTGACCCCGTCGACCTCCCGCATGTCATTGGCGGCGCCCACCGGATGGGCGACGGCGAGCGGATCGATGTCGTCCAGCCACACCGGCACGCCTCGACGCTGGGCACCCTGACCAATGCCGTGCACGCCGACGCGGAAGCGGCTATCGAAGCCGCGATGGTGGCGAAAAGCGGCTGGGCGGCAATGCCGTTCGACGAGCGCGCGGCGGTGTTCCTGCGCGCCGCCGACCTGCTGG
>DASTKA010000446.1:0-3355 GCA_035716165.1 Mycobacterium sp.
AGCTCGTCGGCGTGCTCGATAGCCCAGCCGAAGGCCGCAAGCGCGTCGAGCGCCGCCGCCGGGGCGCAATGTTCGGGGGCCAGGCGGTAGTCGACCGATACGACGACGGCTTGGCTGCCCCGCGCCATCGCCCGGCAGAACCCATCGTGGGATTCGATGTCGCAGAAGACGAATCCCCCACCGTGATAGAAAACGATCGCGGCGCGATCCTTCGACGGCCCGCCGTGCGGCTGGTAGATGCGCACCGGGATGTCGCCGCCGGGCCCCGCAACCAACCGATCGGTGGCGCTGCGGACATCGTCGAGGTTGTTGACCGGCATCCGTCGTTCGGCCACCGCGGCGCGCGCCTGCGGGCCGGTCATGTTCTCGACGCGGGGGAACCCGGCGTTCAACTGGTCGAGCATCGCCCGCACCACGCCGTTGAGCGGATCTTCCATGTGCACCTCCGACCTCGTCAGTGAGGTCATGCGGGCCGATATTTCAGGAGGGTGATGCCGTCCTCAGGCAGATCGTAGAACACCGGGTCGACGCGCATTCCGATGCGGATGTCGCCCGGGTCGACGTCCACCAGCTCGGTGCTGAACTTCGGCCCGGCATCCCACTGCACCACCGCGGGCAACTGGGGCAGCGCGTCGGCCCACGGCGGCCCGGTGGGCCGGCGGGCGACCGTGAAGGTGTACAGCGTTGCGGCACCGTCGATCTCGCGCCACTCCAGGTCGTCGGCCAGGGTGCCGGGGGCAAGGGTGCGCGGATAGAACACGTAGCGCCGCAACGACGGCGAGTACTGCACCAGGATGCGGTGCTGGGCCAGGCCGTCCCAGAAGGGCTGCGAGACGGGGGTGGGTTCGGGGACGGGGTGGGCTGCCGGACTCATCGCTAGTCCCCCCGCATGAGCAGCGCGACCTGTTCGCTCATGATGCCGCCGTTGCCGGTCACGAACGCCGTGTGGCAGTCGCGCACCTGCGCGTCGCCGGCCCGGCCCATGATCTGGCGTGCACCGTCGACCACGTGGTGCATGCCACCGGCCATGCCGGCCTGGCCGAAGGACAGCTGACCGCCCGCGGTGTTCAGCGGGAAATCGCCCCGATAGGTCAGGTCGTGCTCCCTGATCCACTTCATGCCTTCGCCTTTCGCGCAGAATCCGGCATCCTCCAGGCTCATCAGCACCGTAATGGTGTAGCAGTCGTAGATCGACGCGACATCGACGTCGGACCGGTTCAGCCCGGCCATCGCGAAGGCTCGGTCGGCGGCCCGCGCGATCGGCGTGGACAGCAGCTCCTCGGCGTAGGTCGGGGTCTTGAAGGCGATGTGTTCGCCGAAGCCCTTGATCCACACCGGGCGATGGCGGCCGCGGCGGGCGATGTCGGCGTTGGCGATCAGCACGCCCACTCCCCCGTGCACTCGCATCACGGTTTCCAGCATGTGAATGGGGTCGGCGATCATCGGGCTGTCCAGTACGTCGGTCACCGTGATGGGGGTGCCGTGAAACACCGCGCCGGGATGCGCACACGCGTTGGTGCGTTGGTCGACGGCGATCTTGGCGACCGCAGCGGCGTCGTAGCCGAATTCGGCCGCATAGCGCTGGGCGATCTGCGCGTAGGGCGCGTTCTGGCCCACATTGCCGTAGGGGATCTCGAATTCGGCCTGCGGTGAGCCATAGTTGTTCGACGACGCCCCATACCAATTCGTTTCGGGCGGCGGTCGGCGCCGGGACTGGGGCACCGACGCCGACCCCGGCACCACGGCCAGCACCGCCTCGCAGATGCCGAGTTCGACGGCCGCCGCGGCGCGCCAGATCATGCCGGCGGAAGTGGCCCCGCCGAGGTCGACTCGCTCTCCGAAATCGAGTGCGAGACCCAGGTATTCGCAGAGCGTCGCGGGTGCGAACATGGCCGATTCGGCGATGCCGTGGGTCAGCAGGCCGTTGACACGGCCCGGATCGACTCCGGCGTCCTCGATCACCGCCTTCGCCAGCGTCGCGTACTGGTCGAGGGTGAACAGGGGCGCCCGGGCGGGACGGCGTTCGGCGGGCAACTCCGCGATTCCGACGATGGCCGCCTCGCCACGCAGCCCGGTCATGGCTGGGCTCCCCGAATCGGCAGCTCGACCGTCGCCGTCCCGGGCATCAGGATCGTGTCGCCACGGCGCCCGGCGATGACGAGATCGAGGAGCCCGGTCCCGTTGTCGCTCAGGCGTTTACCGGTGACCTCGCCACCGAAGCTGAGCGACTCGCCGGGATAGGCGATCGCCCGGTTCTGCACAGCGAAGGACACCAGTCGGCCGCGCCCACCGATCCAGTCGCCGAGGGCGCGGGCCAGCAACGCCGCCTGAAGCGGGCCGTGCACCAGGACGTTGTCGTACCCTTCGGTGTCGCGAGCCCACTCTTTGTCGTAGTGAATGCGGTGGCCGTTGTAGGTGGCGGCGCTGAAGAAGAACATCTGTGTCTCGTCGACGACGACGGTCAACGTCGGAATGTGCTCGCCCACGGCGATGTCGTCGAAAAACGGTTGATCGAACACCTGCGAGTCGGTCATAGCGCACTCCTAGGGGCGGGCGATCATCGATGTCGACGCTTCGGCCAGCAGGTCACGATCCTGGTTGCGATACACCGTGTGCCAGGTGACGAGAACGAATCCGCCCGAACGGCCCTGCTTTTCGACGATCGACTCGATGGTCCGCACCATCTCGATCTCGTCGCGGTGATAGGCGGGCAGGTGAAACGTGAAGCTCTCGCCTCCGGCCATCCGCTTGGGGGCGCGGGGAAACGCCAGACCGCCCGATACCGCGCCGGAGGATCCGTCGGGGCGCAGCGACTTCAGCGGCGATACGCCGAGGGTCGCGTACTGCAGGAACAGTGGAGGACAGATGACATCACGAAAACCGTTGGCCCTGGCGTATTCCGGGTCGAAATACAGCGGGTTGTGGTCACCGACCGCCGCCGCCCACCGTTGCCAGTCGCGACGGTTCACCTCGCCCGTCGCCGTCGCGGCGACCGTACCCACGCGCGACGCCGATTCCGCGTCGATCAAACTGTCCTGGCTCAAGGGCGCTCCTGTTCGTCGTCGTACATGCTCTGCTGTAGCCAACCCGCCGCGACGTCGGCTCCCCCGCCGAATGTCGAACCGAACCGGGCCCGCTCGCTCCACAGATGCAGGTCGGTCTCGGTGACATATCCCATGCCCCCGTGCAGCTGGTGGGCGTCCAAGGTGATCAGCCGTGCCGCGGTGGCCGCGTGCATGCGCGCGATCGCCGTCTCCCTGCTGGCGACGCGGCCGCGTCCCAGCCAGAACACCGCCGCGTGCGCGGCCAATCGCGCTGCCGCCAAACCGATGTGCATGTTGGCGACCAGATGCTG
>DASTKA010000447.1:0-4813 GCA_035716165.1 Mycobacterium sp.
GCAACTCAAGCGCGCCGTCGACCGCGCGAACAAGCTCGGTTATCCACAAAAGCCCTACAACCATCTCTATGCGATCGACATGGATATCTGGGTATGCGCCGAGACCGCTCAGTATGATCGCGGGCGTGAACTGGTCCGCGAAATAGCTGATACCGCTGACCGATACGGGCTCGACTACCTGTATTGGCAGCTGCTTGGCGCGACCGAAAAAGCGATGGTCGACGGGCAGGCCGCTATCGCTGCGCGCAATCCCGACCCCAGCTCGCTGGTTCCCCACATCGAGGCGATGACGCAGGTGATCGATGTCTGGCAGGCGCTGGGAGCCAGCACGTACAGGCCCTTCTATTGGTGCATTTTGGGACGGCTTTTGATCGCCGGCGAGCAGGTAGAACAGGCCCGTGTACGCCTCGATACCGCGTTGCAATTCGCAGCAGACACCGGTGTGCGCTTCTACGACGCCGAACTGCTCCGGGCTCGGGCGCAGACGCAGACGGAGTCGAACGCGCGCGCCGACGACCTCGCCGCGGCCCGCGAGGTCGCTCGCCGCCAAGGTGCGCGGCTTTTTGAAATCCGCGCCAGCCTCGATGATTTCGAACTGCGCGGGGAACCAGCGCGAAAGCACCTTATCGATGCCGTCGGAAAGATCCCAAAAGACAGTCGGTTTCCCGAGCTTGCACGGGCGCGTGCAGCCCTTCGATAACCCCAGGCGGAAACCTGGGCCCGGCAATCGGTCCGTCACCCACGGCGAACCTCGGCGACACCCGCGATGACTCCCTGGATGAGCCGGTCGAGGTGTTCGGCATCGTCCACGGCCGGTTGGCCCGCCACGAACGACATCATGACGCCGTTGATGAATGTCAGCGTGGCCAGTGCCTGATCGTCGACCAGCGCCGGATCCGGCTCGCTGTCGGCGGGATGCCATTGGGTGACCACCTCGCGGGCGAGCGTGCCGACCCGGTCGGAGGATTCGCTGAGACTCGCCGCCACGTCGGGGTCGCGGCTGGCGAGCAGCATGAGCTCATAGCGCGCCCTGGCCCGGGTCAGCCAGGGTTCGCTGTTGACGTACATGACGATTCGCGCCAGACCCGCGGTGCCGGTGAATTGCGTTGACTGGTCGGCGATTTCGGCCATCAGCGAGAAGTCGGCCACGTCGAGTTCGCTGAGCCGAGTCGCCACGGCGTGCAGCAGCGCCTTGCGGGTCCTGAAGTAGAACGAGGTGGTGCCCGCGGGTACGTCGGCGCGCTCGTCGACTTTCGGATGGCTCACGCCGTGGACGCCGTCGCTGCCCAGCAGCTCGATCGCGGCGTCGGTGAGCGTCCGGCGACGCTCGGGCGCGTTGTGCTTTCTACGTGCGGCGATACGCCACAGTTTAGAACTGACCGCAGTTCGGAGTGGTGGGCTCCCCGTTGAAGCGGGCGGCAATCCATTGCATGGCGGGTTCGCCGTCGACCAGCATCGGCAGCGCATGGTTGATGACGAGCTTGTTGAGGAAGGGCGGCTCTTCGTTGGTGCGGAATTCCACGTCGGCGTCCTGGGCGCACCAGTCGCGGCCGAGCTGGTTGGCCGCGGTCCACGGCACCAGCGGGTCGTAGCGGTTGCTGTTGATCATCACCGGCGCGTTGGGTTTGAAGCGCCCCAGCCGTTGGGCCTCGAAGAGGCTGTTGAATGGCTCCTCGTTCACCAGTTGATTGATGTCCTCGGTGAAATATGGCTGGATGTGGCGAAACATGAAGTCCAGCAGCGTCTGTCCCACGCATTGCCGCGACACCGATTCCAGCATCGCCAGCCCGCGCGGTGTCATCTTGGACCGAATGACGTCGGCGAACTCGGGATAGGCGGCCATCACGCTGTTGAGCGCATACCCGACGACGCCGACGAGCGCGCTGCCGTCCGCGTACGGCAGCAGCTCCTTGAGGTTGGCCGGCGGCGCGCCGGCGTAGGTGCCCACGATGTGCAGTTCCGGCGCGTAGGCCGACGCCAGCTCGGCGGCCGACGCGGTCGCGCCCCCGCCTTGTGAGTAACCCCAAAATGCCACCGGCCCATGGGGATCCAGCGACGTTCCGGGCAATCGCATGGCCGCGCGGGCGGCGTCGAGGACGGCCTGTCCCTCGGCCACCCGGCCCACATAGGTGTGCATCGACGGGGTGCCCAGGCCCTGGTAGTCGGTCATCACGATGGCGAAGCCGCGCGCGACCATGGTGGCGACGAACAGCTCCTCGTAGTTGAACATGATGTCCCAGCCACCCGAATAGTGGATGCCCTGGTTGAACATTCGCGACGGGGCGCACTGATTGCCCTGACCCTGCGTCCCGGGCGCGTAGCTGATCAACGGCCGCGGCCCGCGCCCGGGCCAGTCGTTATAGGGCTCGAAGTAGGTGCCGGTGACCGCGATCGGGTTGCCCCGGGTATCGGTGCTGCGGTACATGATCCGGGTGCCGGTGGCCATGATCGCGCCCAGCTGGCCGGAGGGCTCCAGCACCAGCCGCGACGGCTCGGTACGGATCAAATCGCCGGGCCGGCCGGGCGGGAGCGGTTCCGGAGGGGTGTAGAAATCTGCATACTGCGGTTCGTCGCCGCCGTCGGCCCGGGCATTTCCCACTCCGATCAGTGAGCAAGCGATCACCAGCAGTGCTGCGAAAACTCTCCCGGCCCGGTGCACTACGGAACGGTAACAATTGCTTGCCCGTCAGCGGAAGGCAATCTCTAATTTTTTAGAGATCCGTCCCGCGGGCCCACGCTCTCAACGTCCTTGCCTGGTTGCAGGAGCCGCGGACGCCTTCGTGAACTCGTCGATCGCAGTGGCCGCCACCTCGGCGCCATCGCACCGGCGGAGCTGGTCACCGTAAATCTCAGCCGATTCCCGGTAGGCAGGGTCCTGCAGCACCGTGCTGATCGCCGCGCGGATACGCCGAACGCCCGCGTGTTTGCGCAACAGGATGCCCGCGCCGAGGTTTTGGATGGCGGCGCCAACGCGGCGCTGGTCGATCAGTGTGTTGGCGGGCATGATCACCTGGGGCACACCGAAAGACAGCGCCCGCATCGCCGTGCTGTGACCACCGTGGCCGACGACCAGGGAGGCGGTTGCCAGGACCTCGTCATGGTCGAGCCAGGCGTGCAGCGACGAGTTCGCCGGCACGCGTAGCCCGGATGACTCGATGGCCGGTCCGACCGTGACCGTCGCACGCACGGGCAGCGGTTCGATGGCGTCGAGGATCCTTTGCAGCATGCGCCGCTGGCCCGCGTAGGCGACGGTGCTCAAGCTGACGAGAACACGGGGCACCGGTAGTGGGGAAGCCGCAGCCGGAATGCCTTGCCAGACAACGCCGACATGCTGGACTTCGGGGGTACCGCGTGTCGGGTCGAGTTCGGCGCGGGCGGTGACGATTTGCAGTGCCCCGGTTCGTTCCAGGCGGTCCGGCGGCATGCCTTTGAGGCGCATCACCCATCCGATCGGACCGGCGGCGAGGTCTTGGATGGTCCGATGGAAGCAGTGCCCGAAGACGACTGTCGGGATGCCTTCCGCCGCAACCGCGTAGATGGCCGCAGTCAGTAGCACGTCGACCACCACCACATCGGTCTGGTGGCGGCGCGCGGCCCGCACCGCATCGCGGCCCAGCCGACGGTCCATTGCGACCCGGACCATGCTGGCCATCGTGCGAAGTAGCGGGTGCTGCACGGTCGGGTCGAAAGTGGTTCCGGACGCGAATGTCTCGAACGGGAACCCGTCGGCCTCCACGCGCTGGCGGACGCCGTGGTGACCGAGGAAACGAACCTCGGCGCCGCGGGCGCGCAGCGACCGGGCGACTGCCAGCTGCGGTGGAATGTTGCCGCCACCGTCGAACACGACAAACAGGATCTTCATAGCGCCGCCCGCGCGTCAGCGCCCTGCGCCACCGCGAGTACGCCGTCGATCATCAGCAGCATGCGGTCGCGGACCTCGGCGACGGTCAAACCCCGGTCGCGGCGGAGCAGCTTCCAGCTGTACACGTCGGTCGCCACGACGAGCGCGTCGATGATCCGACCCCGTTCATTGGGTTCGATGGGCAAATCGGTGCCGAACACGTCCTCCACCCACTTGCGGTGCAGAGTTCGCCCGCCCTCGCACATCAGTCGCGCACGCGGGTCGTCGTCCTCCTCGGCGAGCAAGCCGAGCACCATGTCCCCGCGACCCTCGTAGTGCTCGATGAGGACCGTCATCGCCGCTTCCGCGTCGCCGGGCGGCGGGACTCGTTCGGCCAGCACGGCCTGGCGAACCGCCAGATATGCCGCCTCGATGAGCGATTCGCGGCTGCCGAAATGCCGAAGGACCGTCTTCACGGTGACGCCGGCGCGCTCGGCCACCGAACCCAGCGTGATCCCCAGCGAGCGTTCGGCGGTCACCGCATCGATGGCCGCGTCAACGATGGCGTTGCGGGTGGCCGCCGTCGACTCGTTGCGAGCCCGCATGTCGTAACGCCGGTTTTTCGTGTCCATGGTGATGTACATCAAATCACCATTTGATGTCCCTGGCAATAGACATCAACTTGTGCGGCTGAGCGCCCTCTACGGGGTCTTGAGGAAAATGTCGTTGAGCGTGACCGTGCGCAGGTTTCGATCGCGGATGAAGTCGACGAGTTGCGGGTAGACGTGCGTCACCGGCAGGTGATTGAGGTGGCCGATGACGATGGCCTGTGGTGTGAAGTACTGATCGGCCATCTGCACGATGTAGTCCTCGGTGATCAACGTCGAATCCGACAGCGAGCCCGACCACAAGGTGGGGACCTTGTAGCCGAGGTCGGCGGCCACCGCGTCCACGGTGGCGTTGCGCTTCGCG
>DASTKA010000448.1:0-3747 GCA_035716165.1 Mycobacterium sp.
GTACTTGACGCAGCACAGCCCGCCGGCGTTGGTGGCGATATTGCCGCCGATGCTGCAGATCTCGAACGACGACGGATCCGGCGGATACCACAGGCCGTGTTCGGCGGCGGCCTTCTTCACCTCGGCGTTGAACAGCCCGGGTTGGCATACCGCGGTGCGCGTCACTGGGTCGACGGCGATGTCGCGCATCTTCTCGGTGGAGAGCACGATCCCGTTGTCCAGTGCGGTCGCCCCGCCGGACAGGCCACTGCCGGCGCCGCGGGTCACCACCGGCACCCGGTACGCGGTGGCCCAGCGCAGCACGGTCTGCACCTCTTCGGTGCGCCGCGGGCGCACCACCGCGAGCGGCTTGCCGGCCGACGGGTCGAAGGCACGGTCCTGGCGGTAGCCCTCGGTGACGGTCGGATCAGTGACGACCATCCCGTCGGGCAGGCCGGCGATCAGTTCGGCCAGGACATCGGCATCCACGATTCGATCCTAAGGCTGGGGATCCGCGGCGAACTCCGGCGCGCGGTCCAGCTCCCGCAGCGACGGTAGGCCGCAGGCGACCAGCCCGATCAGCAGGATCGGCACCGCCAGCACCACGAAGGTGGCCTTCAGCCCGGCGGCGTCGGTCAGCGGACCGGCCACCAGCAGGCCCAACGGGCCCGCGGCATACATCAGCCCCGTCATCACCCCGACCACGCGGCCCCGCAGCTGCTGGGGCGCCCGGGTCTGCATCACGTAGTTGTAGATCGGCTGGATCGGCCCGTAGACCAGGCCGGTCACCGCGCACAGCAGCAGGATCACCGGCAGCGGCGGCAGGAAGGCGATCCCGGCCGTCGCCGCGCCGAACGTGAGCGTGGCCGTCAGCAGCGCCGTGCGCCGCCGCGTGTATTTCGACAGCACGGCATAGCCGAGCGCGCCCACCACGCCGCCGAACCCGAGTGCAATCAATGCCCAACCCAACTGGGCGGGTTGGTGATGGTCGTAAAAGTATTTCGGGAACAGCACGCTTTCCATCGGCAGGTACAGCGCTGTGACAGCCAGGTCGATCAACCCCAGCGTCCGCAGCACCCGCAGGTTCCACACGAAGCGCATGCCCTCGGCGATCCCGGACACCAGCCCGCCCGGCCGGCTCGCGGCCAGCGGCTTGCCGGCGCCCTCGAGCCGCAGCGTGCCGATCGCCAGGAACGACAACCCGAACAACCCCGCCGTCACCCACATCGTGTTGATGCCGCCGACGGTGGCGATCATGAGGCCGCCGATGCCGGGGCCCACGATGAACCCCAGGTTGAGCACCGCCTCGTAGACACTGTTCACCCGGTCCAGCGACCAGCCCGCGCGGGCGGCGGCCTCGGGCAGCATCGACTGGCGTGCCGTCGTCCCGGCGGGATCGAAGGCGGCCGAGAGGAACGCCAGCACGGCCAGCACCACCAGGCTCAGGGCGTCCGCGCCGGCCCACCAGGCGATGAACGGGACCGCGGCGACCGCGGTGCCCGATAGCGCGTCGGACACGAGCGAGACGCGGCGGCGCCCGAAGAAATCGACGGCGGTGCCCGCGACCAGCGTGGAGAGGACGAGCGGCAGCGTCATGGCGGCGGCCACGACCGACGCGTCGCGGGCGCTGTCGTGGTGCTGCAACGCCAGCCACGGGAACGCGACGATCGAGATGCCGGTGCCCGCCGTCGCCATCAGCGCGGCGAAAAGGATCAGGAACGCTGGGCCGCTGCTCTTCATGGGATATCGCGGCTGAATCTAGCGCCAAAGCGGTGTCCGCGGCGACCGAATTTCGGCCGTCATGCACGATGTTCATGTGCTCGCCCACCCCCGAACCGGCCAGGCATTCGGCTCGCCGGTCGGTCCGGGGACCGGATGGCCGGGCGATCCGGCCACACCGCGGACCCGGGTGGCGGCCGACGCGGCCGCGGTCGCCGAGCTCGCCGAACGCGCCGGCTCGATTCCCGAAATCGATGCCCTGGTGAGCGTCTGCCGGGCTTGCCCGCGGTTGGTCGACTGGCGCGAGGAAGTCGCGGTCGTCAAACGCCGAGCCTTTGCCGATCAACCGTATTGGGGGCGGCCCGTGCCCAGTTGGGGATCGGCGAGGCCGCGACTGTTGATCGTCGGATTGGCGCCGGCCGCACACGGCGCCAACCGCACCGGGCGGATGTTCACCGGCGACCGCTCGGGTGACCAGTTGTACGCGGCGCTGTACCGGGCGGGGCTGGCGAACCAACCGACCAGTGTCGACGCCGCGGATGGATTGCAGACCAAGATGATTCGCATCGTCGCGCCGGTGCGGTGCGCTCCGCCGGCCAACGCCCCGACCCCGGAGGAGCGCGACACCTGCTGGCCCTGGCTGCAGGCCGAATGGCGGTTGGTCTCCGAGGATGTTCGCGTGGTCGTGGCGCTGGGCGGGTTCGGCTGGCAGATCGCGCTGCGGCTGCCGGGCACTTCCTCCGGTCGTAAACCCCGGTTCGGCCACGGCGTCGTTGCCGACCTGGCGCCCGGCGTGCGATTGCTCGGCTGCTACCACCCGAGCCAGCAAAACATGTTCACCGGTAGGTTGACACCAGCAATGCTCGACGACATCTTCCGCGACGCTAAAGAACTGGCAGGAATCAAGTGACCGACGTTCTGGTATCCGGTGCCAGCGTGGCGGGTGCGGCAGCCGCGTTCTGGCTTGGGCGGCATGGCTTTTCGGTGACCGTGGTCGAGCGCCATCGTGGTCCGCGGCCGGGTGGTCAGGCGATCGACGTGCGGGGGCCGGCGCTCACAGTGCTCGAGCGCATGGGGCTGTTGGGCGCCGCCCAGCAGCGCAATACGCAAATCCGGGGCTCCTCCGTCGTCGACGCTGACGGCAACGAATTGTCCCGGGACACCGAATCGACCCCCACCGGCGGGCTCATCGACAATCCCAACATCGAGCTGTTGCGCGACGACTTGGTCGAATTGCTTTACGGCGCAAGCCAATGGACGGCCGAATACCTCTTCGATGACACCATCACCGCTCTCGACGATGACGGGGCGACGGTCAACGTGACCTTCGAGCGGGCCGCGCCGCGCAGTTTCGACCTGGTCATCGGCGCCGACGGATTGCACTCCAATGTGCGCCGTTTGGTTTTCGGGCCGGAAGAGAATTTCATCGAGAGACTGGGCACCCATGCGGCGATCTTCACCGTGCCGAATTTCTTGGATTTGGACCACTGGCAGACGTGGCACTACGGCGACTCCACCATGGCGGGGGTGTACAGCGCGCGCAACAACGCCGAGGCGCGAGCGATGCTGGGTTTCATGGAAAGCGGTTTGCGGATCGACTATCGCGACGTCGGGGCCCAATTCGCCGAGCTGGAGCGGCGTATGGCCGGCGACGGCTGGGTCCGCCCGAAACTGCTCGAATACATGCGCACGGCGCCGGATTTCTATTTCGACGAGATGTCGCAGATCAAAATGGATAGCTGGGCGCGGGGCAGGGTGGCGCTGGTCGGTGACGCGGGGTATTGCTGCTCTCCCCTGTCGGGCCAGGGAACCAGCGTCGCGCTGCTCGGTGCCTACGTCTTGGCAGGCGAGCTCAAAGCGGCCTCCCAGGACGGGACGGTCGACTACGAGGCCGGCTTCGCCAACTATCACCGCGAGTTCAGCGACTACGTCAAACGCAACCAATGGTTGGTCGTGGACAACATTCCGGGCGGTGCGCCGATACCCCAAGAGGTGTTCGACCGCATCGTCGACTCGATCACGTTGAAGGACTACTGAGCCGAGGCATGC
>DASTKA010000449.1:0-4381 GCA_035716165.1 Mycobacterium sp.
TTCGCGGCGAGGCCCTCGCTGCCGGCATTGCGCTGGTGCAGCTTCGGCAGATTCACTAACCCTCCCAGTCTGCTGATTGGCTCGGCTCGTGCACTATAACAGGCTGACTACAGTCAGCAGAAGATGTCTCGCGGACTTTCCGCAAAGTTGGTGCGGGCCACCACGGCCCCGGAAGCTGTGCGTTGCTATACCAAGGCATAGCAGGCCCATCCGCATTCGGCGTGGCACCCTCCGTTCGTGGCGCAAGGCGAAAGTTACTGACGACAGTCAGCTGTCAGTCGTTGACACATTATTCAAGGGACGCCTACGCTCAGCGAGCGCTCAGCCGTTGCGGCATGGTGTGCCGGCGGCGAAAGGCGGTTCGTTCGCTGTAGCGCTGGTGCAAAGGAGTAGCAATGACGCCCAAGCCGCCGGTCGAGACGAAGTATCGCGTAATTCAATGGGGCGTAGGGAATGTCGGCACGGTAGCGCTCCGTCATTTCGTGCACAACCCTGCCTATGAACTGGTCGGAGTGCTGTGCAATCGTCCGGAGAAGGTGGGCAAGGACGCCGGCGAACTGTGCGGCAAAGCGCCGACGGGGGTGCTGGCGACCACCGACAAGGCTGCGATCGAGGCACTCGATGCCGATTGCGTGTTCTACGCGCCGCTATGGTCTGACCCCGATGAGGTGTGCCGCTTACTGCGCGGGGGCAAGAATGTCGTCGCCTCCGGTGGCGCGTGGTGGTATCGAACCGAACACAGCAAGGCGGACATCGACAAGATCGATGCCGCTTGCCACGAGGGTGGGACGTCCTTTCATGCGGGTGGTGTCAACCCGGGCTTCGCCGGAGACCTACTCGTGCTGACGCTGGCCCGAATCGTCAGCCAGATTGACACCATTCACATCTACGAGGTGGTGAACTTCGGTCGGGACACGCTGAAGTACCTCTATGAGATGGGAATGGGGAGCGACCCTGCCGGGTTTGAGGACGGCCCGAACCTGTTGGGACAGGCATGGCCTTTGTTCGCGCAGTCAATGGCAATGGTTGTGGAGGGAATGGGTAAGACAGTCGAGAAATATACGACTGAGGTGGAGCTAGGGTGCGCCACGCGCGACATCCCCTTCGAGGGCGGAGAGACCAGCGACATGCCGGGCTTCAAGGGCGTGATCAAGAAGGGCACGGTCGCTCGCGAGCATCACAAGTGGACCGCGTGGGTGGAGGGCAAGCCCCTTATCGTTTTTCACGAGATCTACACGATGGACGCCTACGATGCCATTGAACCGCAGGAGGATTGGCCTCAGCATTACCACTACCGCATAGTGATTGAGGGCGATTCATCCACGGAGCTGATCCTGCAGGGGGCGCAGGACCCGAATGGTGGATACGCGCTGCCCGGCTACACCTGGACCGCGATGGGCCCCGCGAACGCCATTCCCGCGGTCTGCGACGCTCCGCCGGGATTTATGTCCCACCACCAACTAGGGCTTATGCCGCTGCGTGGCGTCATACGGCCCTAACGCCCGCGTGTCATGGTTTTAAGCTTCGCAATGTCCTCGCGACATAGTCTTCCAGAAGCGTGTGGCCAGTCGGCCAGTGGTTGGTGGTGATCAACAGCGCGTAGAGACCTAGCAAGAAGAACACCGCACTGTTCATTGGATTGACGTCCGCATCCATCTCGCCGCGTTCTTGGGCCTGCGCGATCTCCTGGGCGACCAAGACGATCAATGGGTGATCCCGGCCGTCTTCGGTCTGCGGACGGGTTTGGGAGAAGTGCAGCGCGAGAAAGTCATTGAAGAGTCGATCGCCTAGGCGGCGTTCCAATCCGACGACCAATCGGACCGCCTCGTTCAAAGCCGAAGCGAGGTCGTGTTTGGACTTCAGGAATTGCGCGAACTGCTTGGCGATTCGGTCCTCTTCGCGGCGCTCCAGCTCCAGCAGCACATGCTCCTTGGTGGGGAAATGGAAGAAGAAGGTCCCGTGGGCGACGCCCGCTGCGGCCACAATGGCCCCCACGTCGGCCTCGGCCATCCCGGCGCGGGCGAACTCACCGATCGCGGCGCCCATCAATCGCTCCCGCGTCTGCAAGCGCTTAGCTTCTCGTGCCGACAACCGGTCCGCCACAGCCATTGCTTTCCTCACGGTTGACCTGACTCATGTCAGAGTTTCGAGGCTAACCCGACCAGTATGCCGTGTCCCAGCCAAAAAGGCTCGCACAACTTGTGATTGTTGAGCGCTCCGCACTATGACGGACATCCGGCTTACGCATTCATTGACTTTAGTCAGCAACCTTCATAAATTGAACGGCGCACCACACCGCGCATCGAAGGGGCCCAGCATGGCATTGGAGCAGTTCAGGCTGGACGGACAGGTCGCGATCGTGACGGGCGCCGGGAAGGGGGTCGGGGCAGGCATCGCCCGTGTGTTGGCGGAGGCGGGCGCCACGGTGGTCGGGACCGCACGAACCGAGGCGGATATCGTTGGCACGATTGAGGGTATCGAGGCCGCGGGGGGTAAGGGGCTGGCGCTCGTCGCGGACGCGATGAGTCGGTCGGACGGAGAGCGGGTGGTGAACACCGCGATGGAGCGCCTCGGCCGCATCGACATTTTGGTCAACAACGTCGGTGGGTCGACCTACGCGCGGTTCCTGGACATCACCGACGAGGATTTCCGGCACACGTTCGACTGGTGTGTGACGTCGGCCTTCATCATGAGTCAGCTTGTCGCGCCCCACATGCTCGACGCCGGACACGGTTCCATCATCAACATCTCGTCGGGCTCGGCCCGCTTCGGCATCCGGGCGCTGACCGCCTACTGCGTTGCGAAGGGCGGCCTGGAAGCGCTGACCCGTGCCATGGCCCAGGAACTCGCCCCGAAGATCCGCGTCAACGCCATCGCCCTGGGGTCATTCGCCACCGACGGCCTGAAAGGCAGCCTGGACCTGATGCCCGGGTCGCTGGAGAAGATGCAAGAGGCCACGCCCCTGCACCGGTTGGGCGACGTCGAGGATCTCGGACGGCTCGCGGTGTATTTGTCCACCCGCGATTGCTATGCGACCAACGCGACTTTTCACGTCGACGGTGGCATCGACTCGAACAATTCGCCGCTGCCGATACCCGATTACTGAGTTGCGCTGCGACCGAACGCGTCATGATGGATGATCACCCACCGCCGGAAGGACGAGGCTAGCCATGCGCAAAGTCATTCAATTCTCCACCGGCAACGTGGGCCGGCATGCGCTGCGTGCCATCATCGGCAGACCAGATCTCGAGTTGGTGGGCGTGCACGCCGCCAGTGCGGAAAAGATCGGCCAGGACGCGGCGCGGCTGTGCGGGCTGGACGAACCGACCGGCATCCTTGCCACCGACGACATCGACGCGCTGGTGGCGCTCGGCGCCGACTGCGTGGTCTACACCTCGCAGGGCGAGACTCGGCCCATGGAAGCCATCGACCAGATGACCAAGTTCCTCGCCGCCGGCATCAACGTCGTTGGTACGTCGATGGTCTGGCTGGTCACCCCTCGCCACGCCGACGACTGGCTGCGTGAACCCCTGGAGCGCGCCTGTGCGGCCGGCAACGCCTCGCTCTACGTCAACGGGATCGACCCCGGCTTTTCGGGCGATACGCTGGTGCACTCGGCGGCCAGCCTGACCACCCGGATCGACTCGATCACCGTACAGGAGATCTTCGACTACGGGAACTATGATGACGCCGAGTTCACCGGTGCCGCAATGGGTTTCGGAACCGCGCCTGACGACGATTCGCCCATGATGTTCCTGCCCGGGGTGATCGTGTCGATGTGGGGAGGTCAGGTCCGCAGCCTGGCCGACAATCTGGACATCAAGCTCGAGGACGTGCGCCAACGTGTCGAACCCTGGTACACGCCAGAACGAATCGACTGCACGATGATGACGGTGCAGCCGGGACAGATGGCCGCGGTGCGCTTCGCCACCGAGGGGGTGCGCGACGGCAAGCCGGTGATCACGCTTGAACACGTCACCAGGCTCACCCAGGCCGCGGCACCCGACTGGGAGTTCCCGCCCGAGGGTCATACCGGGGTGCATCGCGTGGTCGTGGCGGGCGAGCCGCGGGTAGAAATCAACACCCATGTCTCGCATCCTCTGTTTGATTCCACTGATGCCGGTTGCATTTCGACGGCCGGCCGGGCCGTCAACGTCATCGACTGGGTGTGCCGCGCGCCCCAGGGGTTGATCGGTGTAGAGGACATCCCGCTCTCCGCGACGATGCGTGGCCTGATGTGGAACGAGCGTCAGGCGTGACGGCATCAGCTCCGGGTCGGGTTGCAGGGAAACGCGTTCTGATCACCGGCGCGGCCCGCGGTATGGGGCGCAGCCATGCGCTGCGGCTTGCCGAGGAAGGCGCTGACCTGATCCTGGTCGAC
>DASTKA010000450.1:0-3778 GCA_035716165.1 Mycobacterium sp.
TGGTGTCGCGGATGCTGCGCGGCACCTTCGGCGACAAGCGGGTGAAACGCTCGCCCCATCCCTTCGCCGCGACGGCGATCGGGCTTGCCGTCTTCCTCGACAAGGAGTCCGGTTTCGCGCTGACCGAACGCTTCTCGCGGACTTTCGGGGTGTTCCGGGAGGCCGAGGCGGGCGCCGGGGTCGTCTTCGACCCCATTGTGTGCAAGGACGTTTCGCTGCCGGCCGACGGGCGATCCCCCCTGGTGGTGAAGCGAAGGTATCGAGCGGCGCACAACATCGGGCACTTCCGGTTCGTGGAGTGCAGCCGCCTGGTCGACGGGCGGCCCGACGGAGACGTCACGCCGTATGACCCGGTGCTGTTTCCGTTCGACCCGGCCCTGTACGACCGGGCCGATCTCAGGCGTCAGCCGGTCGGCCGCTGGCAGGACGGGCCCGATGTCGAGGAGCGCTACGTCATCACCCCCAGCGGTGCGGTGGAAGTGACCTTGACGACGCAGCCGGCCGGGTTCGAGCGCACCTTCCGCCTACAGCGGCGCGCGTCCGCGAGCTGATGAGCCATCCCGCCATGCAGCTATACGACGTGATGCGAACAACTTTCGCGGCACGGGAATTCACCGACGATCCGCTGCCCGACGATGTGCTGGGGCGCATCTTCGACAATGCCCGGTTCGCTCCCAGCGGCGGTAATCGGCAAGGCGCCCACATCACCGTCGTGCGCGACGAAGCGGTCCGCCGCCAGCTGGCCGAACTCGGCAAGCCCGCCGCTCGCCGCTACTTCGCCCAGTTGCAGGCCGGGGAAAACCCGTGGAACTCGGTGCATCCCAGCGCAGTTCCGCGCGACGTCATCGACACCACCGAGGTTCCCGACACGTTCGTGGCGCCGATCGCCAAAGCGCCTGTCGTCCTTGTCGTTTCGGTGGACTTGACCGTTGTCGCCGCCGTCGATCAGGATCTGGACCGCGTCGGCATCGCCGGCGGGGCATCGGTCTACCCACTGATCTGGAACGTCTTGCTCGCCGCTCGCAGCGAGGGTTACGGCGGCACCATCACGACGATGGCCATCGCGGCCGAAGACCAAGTCCGCCACCTGCTGGGCATTCCCGACCATCATGCGGTGGCCGCGGTAGTGCCGCTGGGAAAACCGGTGCGGCAGTTGACCAAACTGCGCCGCAGGCCGGTCGCTGAGTTCATCACTCGCGATCGGTTCGACGGCCCGGCTTTTGGTGAGGGGTGAAAATTCCGATGTCCACCTGGCTCATCACCGGTTGCTCGACCGGACTCGGCCGAGCGCTCGCCGAAGCCGTAATCGCGGCCGGCCACAATGCCGTTGTCACCGCGCGTGATGTCACCAACGTTGCCGACCTCGCCGACACCGCCCCGGAGCGGGCGCTCGCGGTGCCCCTCGATGTCACCGACCCGGCGCAGGTCGCCTCGGCCGTGCAGCGGGCACAGGAACGATTCGGCCGCATCGACGTGCTGGTCAACAATGCCGGTTACGGATACCGCGCCGCGGTCGAAGAAGGCGACGACGCCGACGTCCGCGCGCTGTTCGAGACGCACTTCTTCGGCACCGTCGCGATGATCAAGGCCGTGCTCCCGGGAATGCGGGAGCGCCGCAGCGGTGCGATCGTGAACATCTCGTCGATCGGCGCCCAGTTGACCCCGGTCGGGTCCGGCTACTACTCGGCGGCCAAGGCCGCGATCGAGGGCATGAGCGGGGCCCTGCACGGAGAGCTTGTCCCGCTGGGCATTTCGGTGACGATCGTCGAACCGGGCGCGTTCCGCACGGACTTCGCCGGACGCTCGCTGGTCCAGTCGGCCACCGTCATCGAGGACTACGCCGCCACCGCCGGGCAGCGCCGCAAGGAGAACGACACCATGCACGGCAATCAGCCGGGCGACCCCGCCAAGGCGGGCAACGCCATCATCGCGGCCGTCGAATCGGCTGAGCCGCCGGCGTTTCTGTTGCTCGGTCCCGACGCGCTGGCCGCCTACCGCTACAAGTCGGACGCGCGGGCCGCCGAGATCAACAAATGGGAAGAGCTCACCAGCAGCACCGACTTCGAGGGCTGAGCCCTAGCCGCGCACCTGGGGCAGAACGTCGCGCTGCCAGGCGGCGAAGAATCCGTCCATGTCGGGGCCGATCTGCTGAACGTAGATCTCGTCGATGTCGGCGTCGATGTACTCGCGCACCTGTGCGATGTGCTTGTCGGGGTCCGGCCCACATGCCACGCTCTCGCCGACCGTCTCCGGCGGCACCAGTGACTGCAGGGCGGCGAAATCCTTGGGCCGCGGCAGGATTTGTGAGGTCTGTCCGGGCAGCCCCTCGTTACCCCATAGCCGGTGCGCGGTCTTCAGCGCGGCGTCGGCGTCGGCGTCCCAGCAGACTTTGGTACCACCCTGCACCGGCTTGCTGCCGCCGCCGGCCTCCCGGAATTGCTTGACCAGGTCACCGTCGGGCATGGCGATGCTGTACCCGTCCCCGATGCGGGCGGCCAGCTTGACGGCCTGCGGGCCGAACGCAGAGATGTAGATCGGCACCGGCTGCTCCGGGCGGGTGTAGACCTGCGCCTCCTGCACCTCATAGTGCTTGCCATGGTGGCTCACCTCGCCACCCTTGTGCAGCTTGCGAATAACCTCGATCGCCTCCTCCAGCATCGCGAGGCGCACACCGGCCGACGGCCAGGGATCGCCCAGGATGTGTTCGTTGAGGGCCTCCCCGCTGCCTACCCCGAGCACGAAACGTCCGTCGAGTTGCACGGCCGCGGTGGCCGACGCCTGCGCGATGATCGCCGGGTGGATCCGGACGGTCGGGCAGGTGACGGCGGTGCTGACCGGCAGCGACGTCGCCTCCGAGAGCGCACCGATCACTCCCCACACGAACGGGCTCTGGCCCTGCTCGTCGTTCCAGGGGTGATAGTGGTCCGAGATCCACAACGCCTCGAATCCGGCGTCCTGTGCACGCTTGGCCTGGTCGATGAGCTCCTTCGGGCCGAATTGCTCGCAGGAAAGGAAGTATCCGATCTTGGTCATGGCGCCGGGCTACCCGCTGCGCGCCCGGTTATGCACCGGCTGGCCGCGTCGATCACACTGCATGCCGGAATTCGGGGTATGACGGGAGTGAATGCACACCCGCGATCGACGCGTTGTGGCGCGAGTTAGGCTGCCATTCAACGCGTTTCAGAGGGAAAGCGCCTTGGCGCGACACTCCGTCACTCGACGCGTGCCCGCGGCGTTGTCGCTCGAAGGCGGGCAAACTCTCCATGACCTCCACCCCGTCTGGCGGGGCGCATGCGACCAGAGAAACGCACCCGCCGTACCGAGTAGGCGCCCCGAGAACAGCTTCGCCGATTTGGAGAAGGTAGTTCTCCATTGCCGAGAGACGGATTACGATCGCTGGTGACCGGCGCCCGAACGACAACGATCGGAGTCCATCATCGACGCCTGGATTCTCGACGCGGTTCGCACGCCGCGCGGGCGCGGCCGCCCTGATGGCGGCCTGCACGGCGTGCATCCGCAAGCCCTGCTCGCCCGATGCCTCACCGCGCTGGCCGAACGCGTCGGCTTCGACCCGGCCGACGTCGGTGACGTGGTCGCCGGCAACGGCATTCTCAGCGGAGACCACGGCGACGACATCGCCCGCCTGTCGGTGCTGCTGGCCGGCTGGCCCGAGAGCGTTCCCGGGATGACGCTGAGCCGATTCTGCGGATCGGGCCAGCAGGCCGTGACCGTCGCCGCCTCGGCCATCGCCGCCGGCAGCGAGGATCTGATGATCGCC
>DASTKA010000451.1:0-2080 GCA_035716165.1 Mycobacterium sp.
CGCCTTGTTCAGGTTGAGCGCGTTGATGGAGGCCATCGCGACCAGCACCTTGATGATGCTGGCCGGGCGGTGCCGTCCGTGCGGATCCTTGGCCGCGATGACCGCGCCGCTGTCCAGGTCGGCCACCACCCAGGCGTCGGCGGAGACGTCGTTCGGCAGCGCCGGCGTATCCGGGGCGGTGACGACGCCGCAGCTGCCCAGCGCGTCACCGCCGACCGGCTTGGCGGGCACCGCCAGCGGCATCGGCGGGTCACCGGCGGTGGGGGCCTCCGACGAGTCCACGGCCTTCGGGGTGTTGACCTTGTACGGGCAGTCCGCGGGCGCGGCATTGGGTTCGACGCCCGGTTCGGCCTTCGCGAGCGGCATCCCCAGCGGCATCCCCAGCGGCGATGTCGCCGGTGCTGCCAACGTGACCGGGGCGGCCATCAGGAAAAGAGCCGCTGCCAGGCATGATGCGGAACGTAACAGGGTCATCGTCTGTGCACAGTAAGCGATCGGCGGCCCGAATCCGGGGAGCCGCGCTGTGACTGGTGAGACGGAAGTTACTGGGCGGTGGCGGCGAGGCCGCGATACGCTAGGCCTGCGGTCGGCCCGAAGGCCACCTACCGAACCGAATTCCGGGGGTTTCGCCATTTCACACGATCGGTTCTGGTCCACCTGGCGGCGCAATCGCGGCGGCACGGACGGCTCGCCCGGTGCCGGTCCGCGAGCGCTGGACGATCTGCTCAAGCAGGTCGAGAGGGCCACGCAGGTGCGGCGTTCCGGCTTCGACCGGGTGCTGGCGGAGCTCAAGCTGCACCGCGACGCCACCACGGACGCCGAGCTGCGGTCGGCGCTGGCCTGGCTGTGCAATGCCGTGACGCGGTTCGGCCACAACCCCACCGCCACGCACGCGCGCGAGGTCGTGATGGCGACCGACGCGGTTCGGCGGCTGCCCGCCGGTTAGAGACGCCCTGACTCCGGCGTCAGCACCTCGCGCAGGATGGATTCGATGGTGTCGAATTCGGCCTGGCCGCTGATCAGCGGCGGCGCCAGCTGGATGACGGAATCGCCGCGGTCGTCGGTGCGGCAGTACAACCCGGCCTCGAAGAGTGCCGAGGACACCCGGCCGAGCAGCGCGCGGCGTTCGTCGTCGGTGAAGGTCTGCTTGGTCGCCTTGTCCTTGACGAGTTCGATGCCGTAGAAGAAGCCCTCGCCGCGCACGTCGCCGACGATGGGCAGGTCGTACAGCTTGTCGAGGGTGGCGCGGAGGGCGGGCGCGTGGGATCGGACGTGGTCGTTGAGGCCCTCGCGCTCGAAGATGTCGAGGTTGGCCAGCCCGACGGCCGCCGAAACCGGATGGCCGCCAAAGGTATAACCGTGCGGGAACATGGTGGCGCCGTCGTCGAACGGTTCGAACAACCTCTCGCTGGCGATCATGGCGCCGATCGGCGAGTAGCCCGACGTCATCCCCTTGGCGCAGGTGATCATGTCGGGCACGTAGCCGAAGTCGTCGCAGGCGAACATCGACCCGATCCGGCCGAACGCGCAGATCACCTCGTCGGAGACCAGCAGGACGTCGTATTCGTCGCAGATCTGGCGCACCCGTTCGAAATAGCCTGGGGGAGGCGGGATGCTGCCGCCCGCGTTCTGCACCGGCTCCACGAAAACCGCGGCCACGGTGTCGGGGCCCTCGAACTCGATGGCCTCGGCGATCCGGTCGGCGGCCCACTGCCCGAAGGCCTTCGGGTCGGTTCCGAACGGCTCGGGCGCGCGGTAGAAGTTGGTGTTGGGCACGCGGAAGCCGCCGGGCGTCACCGGCTCGAAGGGGGCCTTGTATTTCGGCAGCCCGGTGATCGCCAGGGCGCCCTGGGTGGTGCCGTGGTAGGCGATCGAGCGCGAAATCACTTTGTGCTTACCGGGTTTGCCGGTGAGCTTGAAGTATTGCTTGGCCAGTTTCCACGCGGTCTCGACGGCCTCGGTGCCACCGGTGGTGAAGAACACCCGGTTCAGATCGCCAGGCGTATAGCCGGCCAGACGTTCGGCGAGCTCGATGGCGGGGGGAGTGGCATAGCCCCACAGCGGGAAGAACGCCAGGGTG
>DASTKA010000452.1:0-4320 GCA_035716165.1 Mycobacterium sp.
CGGTGAGGAAACCTCATGACTTTGCTGGCTAAACCCGAAACAAATGGGCACAGCGCGGCTGCGCTGGCACGGCTGGTGGTGGTGGGTAACGGCATGGCGGGCGCGCGTGCGGTCGAAGAGATCCTCGCCCGCGGCGGTGACCAACGGTTCGCCATAACGGTTTTCGGTGACGAGCCGTACGGAAATTACAACCGCATCCTGCTGTCTAACGTGCTCGCGGGTTCCGACGACGCTGGCGAGATCTACCTCAACCCGCTGAACTGGTACGCGGACAACAATATTGAGCTGCGCGCCGGAGTGCGGGTGGTGCGTATCGATCCGTTCGCCCACCGGGTGCACGCGGACGACGGCACCACCCTGCGTTACGACAAGTTGATCGTGGCCACCGGCAGCAGGTCATTTTTCCCGCCGGTCGAGGGCATTTGGCACGACGACAAGACCCTGGCCCGCGGCGTCTTCGGATTCCGGACCCTCGACGACTGCGACGCCATGATTGAATTCGCCCAGGGCCGCTCCAAGGCCGTCGTCATCGGCGGCGGGCTGCTCGGCTTGGAGGCCGCCCGGGGACTGCAGAACCGCGGCCTTCACACTGCGGTCGTACAAGGTGGCCCGTCCTTGATGAACGCCCAACTCGACGACCAGGCCGGCGGAATCTTGCGGCGACTGGTCGAGGCCCTGGGTATCGAGGTGTGTACGGGCAAGCGGACCACCCGAATGGTTACCAAGGACGGTCTGCCCTCGGCGATCGAATTCGACGACGGCTCCAGCCTGGGCTGCGACATGGTGGTGATGGCGGCAGGTATCCGCCCCAACGTCGGTCTGGCCCAGCGTGCGGGTCTCACCGTGGAACGCGCGATCGTGGTCGATGACCAGATGCGGTCGATCGACGACGACGACATCTACGTGGTGGGCGAGTGCGCACAGCACCGCGGACAGGTCTACGGCTTGGTCGCGCCGCTGTGGGAGCAGACCGCCGTGCTCGCCGATCACCTGACCGGCGCCAATCCGCTTGCCGCGTACCACGGGTCACGCACCGCGACCAAACTTAAAGTTGCCGGTGTGGACGTTGCGGCGATGGGGGTGAAGACGCCCGAACGCGACGACGACGAGTTCGTCCAATTCAGCGAGCCCAGGCGCGGTGTCTACAAGACCGTCGTGGTGCGCGACGACAAGCTGATCGGTGCCACGCTGGTCGGCGATATCAGCAAGGTGGCGTTCTTGATGCAGGCGTTCGACCGGGGGCTTCCGCTACCGCCGGAACGTGTCTCGCTGATGTTCGACATCGGAACACCAGACGTGGCAACGGGTTCGGCGGAGTTATCCGACGACGCGCAAGTGTGCAACTGCAACGGTGTGACGAAGGCTGCGATCGTCGGCTGCGTCAAGGGCGGCCAAACCTCGGTCGCCGGCGTGATGGACGCGACCCGCGCCGGCAAGGGCTGCGGGTCGTGCAAGGGCCTGGTCGCCCAGATCGTCGAATGGGCCGCATCCGAAGAGGGCGCCGAGATCTCCGAAGACGCGGCGGCCACGTGGTACGTGCCCGGCATCCCCTACGAGAAGCCCGAACTTATGCGGCTGGTGCGAGAGCTCGAACTGCACTCTGTGTCTTCGGTGTTCGCCGCGCTTGCGCCAGACGGAAAAGAGGATGCCCGCTCGAAGATGGCGCTGGCGTCGCTGCTGGAGATGATGTGGGGCGATGAATTCGTCGATGAACACGACAGCCGGTTCATCAACGACCGGGTACACGCCAACATCCAGCGCGACGGCACGTTCTCCGTGGTGCCGCAGGTCAAGGGCGGGGTGACGAACTCCGAGCAACTGCGCAAGATCGCCGACGTCGCCGACAAGTATCAGATCCCGATGATCAAGCTGACCGGCGGCCAACGGATCGATCTGCTCGGTGTGCGCAAGGAGGACCTCCCGGCAGTGTGGTCCGACCTCGACATGCCGTCGGGCTACGCGTATGGCAAGAGCTTCCGAACGGTGAAAACATGTGTGGGAAGCGACTTCTGCCGTTACGGCCTGGGAGACTCCACCGCGCTGGGCATTGCGATTGAGGAGCGGTTTCAAGGCCTGGCCAGCCCCGCCAAGATGAAGCTGGCGGTGACCGGGTGTCCGCGCAACTGCGCCGAGGCGTTGTGCAAGGACCTCGGTGTCGTCGCGATCGAGGGTGGCGCCTGGCAGATATACGTCGGCGGCGCGGCCGGGGCGCATGTGCGCAAAGGCGATCTATTGGCCACCGTCGACACCACTGACGAGGTGATCACGTTGACCGGCCGGTTCTTGCAGTACTACCGGGAAAACGCGAACTGGCTTGAGCGCACCTACGCGTTCGTGCCGCGGGTGGGCATCGATCGGATCCGCGAAATAGTCGTCGAGGACAGTGATGCAATCGCCGACGAGCTCGATGCCCGCATGCAGAAATCGGTTGATTCATATCATGATCCATGGGATGGGAACCGAAATCCGTTCACGCCCGGCCAATTCCAGACATCGCTGCCGCTGATCGTATTGCCACAGGTGCCGGTGCGATGAGTGACCACACGCTTGGCGCGATTGACGATATCCCCTTAGGCGGTGGTCGCGCCTACGCTATCGAAGGTCGACAGGTGGCGGTGTTCCGGCTGCGGGACGGTTCGCTGCGGGCGCTGGACGCGGTGTGCCCGCACCGGGGCGGCCCATTGGCCGACGGGCTTGCCGATGAGCGGGTTGTCATCTGTCCGCTGCACGGCCGCACTTATGACCTGGCGACCGGCTGCGAGGTCGCCGACGGCGGCACAGCCGTGACCGCCTACCCGGTGCACGCAGCCGCCGACGGCTCTATCCACATTCGGCTCGAGTCGCGGCTCAATAGCACTGTCTCCTAGTCCATTTCCCCCCTAAGGATTGCGAGCATGACGGCCGACCAGATTGACTTCCGTACCAGCCCGGCGCCACAGCGGTCGCGGTCACTACGGGCGCGTGACCACCTGGTCAAGGATTGGGATCCCGAAAACATCGACGCGTGGAACGCGGGCGATAACCGCGTCGCGCGGCGCAACCTGGTGTGGTCGATCTTCGCCGAACACATCGGGTTTTCGGTGTGGTCGATCTGGTCGGTAATGGTGCTGTTCATGCCGCAGAACGTCTATCACATCGACGCGGCCGGCAAGTTCTTTCTGGTCGCCGTGCCAACTCTGGTCGGCGCCGTCCTGCGACTGCCCTACACCGTCGCGGTGAGCCGATTCGGTGGGCGCAACTGGACCATCGCCAGCGCCCTGCTACTGCTCATCCCGCTGGTGTTGACGTGGTGGTTCATGTTGCGGCCGGGCACTTCCTATGGCACCTACCTGATCGTCGCGGCATGCGCGGGGTTCGGCGGGGGCAACTTCGCCTCGTCCATGACCAACATCAATGCGTTCTACCCTGCACGGCTCAAAGGGTGGGCATTGGGCCTCAACGCAGGCGGCGGCAACATCGGAGTGCCGGTGATCCAGCTGGTTGGGCTGTTGGTGATCGCGACGCTTGGCAACCGCTCGCCGCATGTGGTCTGCGCGACCTACCTGCTCCTGGTGGGCGTCGCCGCGCTGGGTGCTGCGTTGTACATGGACAACCTCGACGGCCAGAGGTCCAATGCGGCCGCGATGCTGGGAGTGCTCAAGTTCGCCGACTCGTGGCTCATCGCGTTTCTCTATATCGGGACTTTCGGATCCTTCATCGGGTACAGCTTCGCGTTCGGCCAGCTGCTGCAGATCAACTTTCTCGCGTCCCCGGGTACTACGGCGGCCAAGGCAGCGCTGCACGCCGCCCAGATCGCCTTCCTGGGCCCACTACTGGGATCGCTCAGCCGGCCCATCGGCGGACTGCTGGCTGACCGGCGCGGTGGCGCGAAGATCACCATGTGGTGCTTTGCCGCGATGGCCCTGGCCACCATGATTCTGGTCATCACCGGAACCCACAACGACTCGCACCCGGGCAAGATCGGACCCATGGTCATGGTGCCCTACGTGATCGGGTTCATCCTGCTGTTCGTGATCTCAGGCGTGGGCAACGGGTCAGTGTATAAGATGATTCCAGCCGTCTTCGCAGCGAAATCAATTGAACTGAAAGGCAACTCATCCGTCGAGGAGGTCAAGGGCTGGGAACGGTCCATGTCCGGCGCGCTGATCGGCATTGCGGGCGCCGTCGGCGCGCTGGGCGGGGTGGGCATCAACGTCATCTTGCGCGCGTCCTATGCCGGCCCTGCCAAGTCCGCGACACTGGCGTTCTGGGTGTTCTTGGCCTTCTATCTCGTATCCATCGCGGTGACATGGATAGCCTTCGTCCGCCGCCGTGACGCCG
>DASTKA010000453.1:0-2828 GCA_035716165.1 Mycobacterium sp.
GATGCACCACCAGCGCAACGCCTGGCTGGCCACCACCACCGCCAGCATCGGCCAGCCCAGCCATGCGATGAACGGCCGGTGCAGCGCCCACGGTTCGACGAGGCAGCCGATCAGCAACGCGGTGTGAATGGTCACCATCACCGGATAGTGGGAACGGCCAAACTCCTTGGCGCCGTGGGTAAACGACCAGCGCGCGTTGCGGGTGGACACCACCAGCTCCACCACGCGCTCGAGCCCGACCGCCAGCACCAGCAGGTAATACATGGCTACAGTCTTTACCAGCTCTACCAGGCCAGCAGCACCAGCTCGGAGCAGAACGCCGGGCCCATCGCGATCATCAGCCCGAGCGAGCCGGACGGGGGCGGATCGGCCATGTTGGCCGCGAGCACGTCGAGCACCGAGACCGACGACAGGTTGCCGTTCTGGCGCAACGAGTTTCGCGTGTGATCGAGAGCGTCCGGGGGAAGGTCCAGAACGCTCTCGACGGTCTCGATCACCCGCGGGCCACCCGGGTGGCACACCCAGGTGGTCACGTCGCGCGGGGTCAGCCCGTGGTCGGCGAGGAAATCGCGGACGTCGTCGCCCAGGTATTTCTCGGCGATGGTGGCGACGTCGGCGGACAGCACGATCCGGAAGCCGTCGCCGCCGATCTTCCAACCCATGATCTCTTCGGTATCGGGATAGATGTGGCTGCGCGTGGCCAGCACTCGGGGACCGGTGTGTTCCCGGCCGGCGCGGTGGGCGCCTTCGGTGATCACCGCGGCCGCACCGTCCCCGAAAAGGCTGGTGGCAACGAGATTGGCGACCGACTTGTCTTGCCGCTGAACGGTCAGCGAGCACAACTCCACCGCGAGCAGCGCCGCCGTGTGGCCGGGGAACGCACGCAGGTAGTCGTGCATGCGCGCCACGCCGGCCGCACCGGCGACACAGCCCAGGCCGAACAGCGGCACGCGTTTGACGTCGGGCCGCAGCCCGACGCGCGTCGCGAGCCGCGCCTCGATCGTCGGAACGGCCAGCCCGGTGACCGTCGTGGAGAACACGATGTCGACCTCCGCCGGCTTGACCTTGGCCTCGTCCAGCGCGGCCACCAGCGCCTGCTCGCCCAGGTCGAGCGCAACCTCGACATAGGCGTCGTTCGCCTCGCTGAATCCGTTCAGCTCGCGGTAGCGCGGCAGCCGCAACGCGGTATTGCGGAACTCGACCCCGCTGCTGCGCGCGAAACGCTGAAAGTCTGGACCGGCGATGTCGGTGAGCGCTCGGATGGCTTCACTCTGGGTATAGCGGTTGGGTGGAAACTTCACCGCAACGCCGGCAATGGATGGATCTTTCAGCGCGGTGCCCGTTGAGCCGGCGAAATCACGGCTTCCCCCATGGTTCATATACGGGTGACGGCGCCGCCGGGCCGCCGGTTCAAATCTCCGGTGTGCGGCCGTGCCGATCGGCGCAAATATCCGACTCCTTCGCGCGCCCCGAGCGGCGTGCGTCGGCGTCCGGTTAGGGTCGGGGTATGCGGGCTCTGGTCACCGGTGCCACCGGTTATGTGGGATCACGCTTGGTCACCGCGCTGCTGGCGAACCAGCACGAGGTGGCGGCGGCCACCCGAAACCCGGCGCGCCTCAAGCGTTTCGGTTGGTTCGACGACGTCACACCGGTGAAATTGGACGCCGCCGACCCCGCCTCGCTGGCCGCCGCCTTCGCCGATTGCGGACCCGTCGACGTGGCGTATTACCTGGTGCACGCCATCGGGCAGCCCGGGTTTCGCGACGCCGACAAGACCGCGGCGGCGAACTTCGCGGCGGCGGCACGCGACGCCGGGGTGCGACGCATCGTCTACCTGGGCGGCTTTGTGCCCGCCGACGACGACTTATCCGAGCACTTGACCAGCCGGGCCGAGGTGGCCGAGGCGCTCACCGTCCCGGACGGCCCCGAGCTGGTGTGGCTGGGCGCGGCGATCATCATCGGCGCGGGCTCGACGTCGTTCGAGATGATGCGCTACGTCGGCGACCGTTTCCCGCTGATCCCCATCCCGAGCTGGATGGACAATCCGATCGACCCGATCTCCGTCCGCGATGTACTGCACTATCTCGTCGCGGCGGGCAATCGCGACCTGGTGCCCGCCGGGGCGTACGACATAGCCGGCCCGGACACCACGTCCTACCGGGACCTGCTCAAGGCGTATGCGCGCGTCTCGGGCCGCTGGCACACCGGACTGCCGGTCGGCAGGATCGACACGACACTGGCGTCGCTGATCACGGGTGTCGCGCTGCCTGTACCCCAGGGGCTGGCTGGCGATCTGGTCGAGTCGCTCGACCACCCGATGGTGGCCTCGGCCAGTAGCCTGCGCGATCGCGTCCCCGATCCGCCCGGTGGCCTGCTCGGCATCGACGAGTCCATCGCCCTGGCCTTGGCGGGGCAGTCCAAGCGCCGGCCGCGCCCGGTCAACGCCCTGGCCGACCCGCACCACCTCGCCAACACCGATCCCGCCTGGGCCGGCGGGGACGCGCTGCGCATCCGCCGACTCGCGCGACGGGTCACCCCGCCTGTCGTGCGCCCGACCCTGGGGCTGGTGAACAGGGTCCCCGGACCGGTCGCCGGAGCGGTACGCACCGGCCTCGACATCCTGATCGCCCTGACCCCGAAGGTGCGTCCAGCATGACCCAGTCGACGAGCGAGTACCACACCGGCGCCCTTGGCGAGCTGCGCCGGGCGATCACGAATGTTGCTGTGCCCCATCATGAGTCGCCCGGGGTGGTGCGGCGCCGGCGGGTCATCGTGGCCATCACGGTGGTCCTCGGGGCCGTGGTGCTCGGGTTCTCGCTGCGGCGGCA
>DASTKA010000454.1:0-3994 GCA_035716165.1 Mycobacterium sp.
CGCCGGCGGTTTGTTGATGGGGGCGGTGGCCAATCTGGCGCCGGAGCTCTTCGCCGGGATCCTGGCACAGGTCCCGTTCGTCGACCCGCTGACCACCATCTTGGATCCCTCCTTGCCGCTGACCGTCACCGAGTGGGACGAGTGGGGAAACCCCGTGGCGGACAAGGAGGTATACGCCTACATGAAGTCCTATTCGCCGTACGAGAATGTCGAGGCCAGGCAGTATCCGGCGATCTTGGCGATGACGTCGCTGAACGATACGAGGGTCTACTACGTGGAGCCGGCCAAGTGGGTCGCGGCGCTGCGGTACGCCAACGGCGACGGCAGCCCGGTCCTGTTGAAGACTCAGATGAACGCCGGCCACGGTGGGGTCAGTGGCCGCTATAAGGCATGGGAGGAAACCGCCTTCCAATACGCGTGGCTGCTGGCTGCCGCCGGGGCTCGGTTGTCGACGTAGGCAGTCCGAGCCGACAGCTCCCGCGCGACGGTTGATTGCGCTATTCGCCGGCGGTTTCGCTCGCGGGTTTTTTGGGCAGAAACCACGCCGGGACGAAGGTGCAAGCCACCAACACGACGGCAATCAGGAATACCGTCGTATACGCGTGTGACAGATCGTGTGACACCGCGCTCCAAAAGCCCGGAGCGAGCGACTGTCGAGGTATTGCGGTTTGGTCGACCGGCACCCCGTCGACGGCCGCCTTCTGATGCAGGGCGGCAAGCTTGTTTGCCGCGACGATGTTTTGGCTCCGATTGAACTGATTCGTCAGGATCATCGACATCAGCGCCGTTCCCATCGAGCCGCCCACTTGGTGGCTGACGCTCATCAGCGTCGTTCCCCGGGCGATCTGGTGCGGCGCCAGCGCCTGCACCGACGCGACCGACAGCGGCATCATGGTGCAGCCCATGCCCAGGCCCATGATCGACAGCCCGACGAGCAGCGTAGGTAGGTAGTTGCCCTGGGACGCCACTCCGAAGGCGAAGGCGCTCAGGCCGGCGGTGATCAGCGCAATCCCGACCAGCACGATCTTGCCCGGGCCCTGCCTGTCCACCAGCGGACCGGTCAGCCGCATGGTCAGCATGGCGCCCAGACCTTGCGGGATCATGTGCACGCCCGCTTGCATCGGCGTTTGGTGCTGCACCTGCTGGAAATAGCTCGGGAGCAGCAGGCCGGCGCCGAAAAATGCGCCTGCGAAGACCAGCATCGTCACGTTGGCGTGCGTGAGCACGGGATTGCGGAACAGCCGCAGATCTATCAGGGGATGGTCGGCGTGACGCCACGCGTGAGCGACGAAGCCGGCGATCAACGTCAGCCCGATTGTCGCCGGTATCAGCACATGGCGGTCGGCCACGGTGCCCCGGCCCGGTATGGACGACACGGCGAACAGGAACATCGCCAGGCCCGGCGAGAGCAGCAGCACCCCGACCGCGTCGAACGTTTCCGAGCGTGCCGGGTGATCCCGGGGGAACACGATGGCGGCCAGCGCGATCGTGAGGAATCCGATCGGCACATTGATCAGAAAGATCCACCGCCAGCTCGAGGTGTCGATCAGCCAGCCGCCCAGGATCGGCCCGCCGATCGGGGCGAGCAGCATCGGGATGCTCAGGATCGACATCAGGCGCCCGAGCCGCCCCGGGCCCGCTTCACGGGTCAAGATCATGAACCCCAGCGGCAGCAGCATGCCACCGCCGATGCCCTGCACCATCCGAAAGACGATGAGCTGCACAATGTTTGATGCAATCGCACACAGCAGTGAACCCAGGATGAAGGCCACCACCGAACCTATGAAGAGCCGCTTGGTGCCGAACCGGTCGGCTGCCCACCCGGTTATCGGGATCACTGTCGCCAGAGCGAGCGTGTAACCGGTCATCGTCCAGCCCACGACGGCTTGCGAAGACGCGAACTGATCGATGAAGGTGCGTTGCGCGACGCTGACGACCGTGATATCCAGGATCGCCATCACCGTGGCCAAGATGCACACGCCGGAGATCCGCAACAGCGCGGCATCGAGTTTGTCGGGATATTCCCGTTCTTCGACGCCCGGCTGCTCGGCGGGAACGTGGGGCAGCGGCGTGTTGGCCGCTGCGTACGAGGCCTCATCCATGGCGTTGCTTAGCATATCGAACTGATCGCTTTGCCTGACGCTCGCGGCGGTCCTGATCTGCACAGGTCCGACCGGTGGCGAAATGAGTTATCGCGCCAGAACAGGTGCATATACGCCTCCTGTCTGCGTGTCCTTCACTATTCCGACACTTGGGATCGGCAAACTGCTGGTGTGTCTGGAAAATTGATCGTCTCGGTCTCGGGGATCGGCGAACGCAGCCTGCCCGACGTCGAGGCGTTCTGCGCGCAAATGGATGCCCGCAAGGTACCGGTGTCGTTACTGGTGGCTCCCCGCCTCGCCGGTGGTTACCGGCTCGACCACGACCGGGAAACGGTCGAATGGCTGACCACCCGTCGCGCCGGCGGCGACGCCATCGTGTTGCACGGATACGACGACGCGGCCACCAAGAAGCGTCGCGGCGAATTCGCGATGCTGCGGGCGCACGAGGCCAACCTGCGATTGATGGCCGCCGACCGGGTGCTCGAGCACCTCGGGTTGCGTACCCGGCTGTTCGCGGCGCCCGGCTGGGTGGTGTCACCCGGTGTGGTCAAGGCATTGCCGAACAACGGATTCCGCTTACTGGCCGATCTCCATGGGATCACCGACCTGGTCCGCCATACGACCGTTCGCGCACGAGTACTCGGCATCGGCGAGGGCTTCCTCACCGAGCCGTGGTGGTGCCGGATGGTGGTGTTGTCCGCCGAACGGATCGCTCGGCGCGGCGGCGTCGTCCGGGTCGCGGTCGCGGCGCGCCACCTGCGCAAATCAGGGCCGCTACAGGCCATGGTGGACGCGGTCGACCTGGCGTTGATGCACGACTGCACCCCCAGTGTGTACCGCTGGGATCAAGCGAAGGCCGTGCTCGACGCAGCCTGACGAAGTGACTGTCTGACCTGCTCGTCGGGGCACTACCCTGATCCGACATGAGCGATTCTTCGGTTGCGGGGTTCGACGCCGATGCCATCATCGTCGGTGCGGGGTTGGCCGGACTGGTCGCCGCCTGCGAACTGGTGGATCGCGGGTTACGGGTGCTCATCGTCGACCAGGAGAACAGCGCGAACCTCGGCGGGCAGGCCTTCTGGTCCTTCGGCGGCCTGTTCTTCGTCGACAGCCCCGAGCAGCGCCGGCTGGGTATCCGCGACAGCCATGAACTGGCGTTGCAGGATTGGCTCGGTACGGCGGCCTTCGACCGTGCCGAGGACTACTGGCCACGCCAATGGGCCCATGCCTACGTCGATTTCGCCGCGGGAGAGAAACGCAGTTGGTTGCGTTCCCGGGGGCTCAAGCTCTTCCCGCTGGTGGGCTGGGCGGAGCGCGGCGGGTATGGCGCTCAGGGGCACGGCAATTCGGTTCCGCGCTTCCACATCACTTGGGGCACTGGGCCCGCGCTGGTCGAGATTTTCGCCCAGCAACTGCGCGACCGCTCATCTGTGCGATTTGCGCACCGCCATCAGGTCGACGAGCTGATCGTCGAGGGAGAGGCGGTGACCGGCGTCCGGGGCACCGTGCTGGAGCCCACGGCCACACCGAGGGGCGTCGTGTCCTCGCGAAAAGCGGTAGGGCAATTCGAATTTCGCTCCGACGCGGTGATCGTGACGAGCGGTGGCATCGGGGCCAATCACGAGCTCGTGCGAAAGAACTGGCCGAAGCGCATGGGTCGCGTCCCCGAGCAACTGCTGAGCGGGGTGCCGGCCCACGTCGACGGCCGGATGATCCCCATAACGCAGCACGCCGGCGCGCGGGTGATCAACCCCGACCGGATGTGGCACTACGTCGAGGGCATCACCAATTACGACCCGATCTGGCCGCTGCACGGTATCCGCATCATCCCGGGCCCGTCGTCCCTGTGGCTCGATGCGAGCGGCAAGCGGTTACCGGTGCCTCTGTATCCC
>DASTKA010000455.1:0-2765 GCA_035716165.1 Mycobacterium sp.
CCGACCACCACGTACCAGCCGCCGACGACCACGTATGCACCGCCGAGCACCAAGGAAACAACGCAGGCGCCGCCGCCCACGCACACCCAGCAGACCGTGCCACCCACGCACTCGCAGCCGCTGTTACCGCAACCGGTAAGCCCGCAGGACCCCCACCCCCACCGCGGAATCTGAGCGTGCCCGGCGCCGACGTCACGGTGGTGCTGCCCTGCCTCAACGAGGAGGAGTCGCTGCCGACCGTGCTGGCCGGCATCCCCGCCGCCTACCAAAGGTTGGTGGTCGACAACAACAGCACCGACGACACCGCCGGGGTTGCGAGCCGGTACGGCGCCCGCGTCGTTGCCGAACCGCGAGCCGGCTACGGCTCGGCCGTCCACGCGGGCGTGCTGGCCGCGACCACCCCGATCGTGGCGGTCATCGACGCCGACGGCTCGATGGATGGCGGCGAGCTGCCCCGGCTGGTCGCCGAGCTCGAGCGCGGCGCCGACTTGGTGACCGGCCGGCGCCGCCCGGTGCCCGGGCTGCACTGGCCGTGGGTGGCCCGGGTGGGCACCGTGGTGATGAGCTGGCGACTGCGCACCCGCCACGGCCTGCCGGTGCACGACATCGCGCCGATGCGGGTGGCCCGCCGCGAGGCCCTGCTGCAGCTGGGCGTCGTCGACCGGCGATCGGGTTACCCGCTGGAACTGCTGGTGCGCGCGGCGGCTGCCGGCTGGCGTGTCGTCGAGCTCGACGTCAGCTACGGCCCACGGACGGGCGGCAAATCGAAGGTCAGCGGCTCGCTGCGGGGCAGCATCACCGCCATCCTCGACTTCTGGAAGGTAATTTCGTGAGAGTGCTGCCGGTGACCCTGCTGGTGGTCGCCAAGGCGCCCGAGCCGGGCCGGGCCAAGACGCGGCTCGCGGCGACCGTCGGCGACACGGTCGCCGCCGAGATCGCCGCCGCCGCGCTGCTGGACACGCTCGACGCCGTGGCCGCCACCCCGGTGTCGGCGCGGGTGGTGGCGCTCACCGGGGACGTGGCCGGCGCCGCGAACGCCGCCGAGATCCGGCGGCGGCTGGCGTCTTTCACGGTCATCGCCCAGCGCGGCGAGGATTTCGCGGCCCGGCTCGCCCATGCGCACGCCGACGCGGGCTCGTGCGGGTTTCCGGTGCTGCAGATCGGGATGGACACACCCCAGGTGAGCGCGGACCTGTTGACCGAATGTGCGGGCCGGCTGATCGAGGCGCCGGCCGTGCTGGGGATGGCGTGCGACGGGGGGTGGTGGGTGCTGGGCGTGCGAGAGTCCGCGATGGCGGACTGCCTGCGCACCGTTCCGATGTCCGTGCCCGACACCGGAGAGCTGACATTGAAAGCCCTGCGCGACAATGGGATTGACGTGGCGACCGTGCAGACGCTGGCCGACGTGGACATCGTCGACGACGTCGCGCTGGTGCGCGACGCGTGTGCGCCCACCAGCCGGTTCGCCCGCGTCACCCGCGCCGCCGGCCTCTAGGCGCTACCAGTTCGTCAGGATGATCGTGTTGAGCGCCAGCGCACCGATCGCGTTGAGCGCCAACCAGATCCGGTGTGAGCGCACCGGCAGCAGTGCGCCCGCCGCGGTGAGCCAGATGGTGAACGGCAGCCAGATGCGTTCCACCTCGGCCTTACTGAGCATGCTCAGGTCCGCATAGACGATGGCGGCCAGCATTCCCAGCAGCAGCAGGTGAAAACCGGAGCGGCGACGGATGGCGGCCCAGTCGAACACCCTGCCGATTCCGGCGACACCGCCCAAGCCGGTCGCGCACACCGCCGACGCCAGGTTGGCCCAGCCCCAGTATTGGAACGGCCGGGATTTGGCGATGCCCTGCCAATAGCGCTGCTGCACAAGCGTATAGCCGTCGAACCAGAAGAACCCCGCGACGGCGAAGGCCACGGCCACCGCGATCGCGGCCAGCGCCGCCGGGCCCAGGGCCCGCAGAATCGCTCGCCAGTCCGCCCAGCGGCCGCCCGGCTTTTGGGCGGAGGCCAGCACCGCCAGGGCCGGCAGCCCCATCAGCATCAGGCCGTAGCTGCAGAACACGCCCCAGCCCAACAGCAGACCCGCGGCCGCGGCCGTCAGCGCCGGGAAGCGAACCGGGCGGTGCACGGCGACCGCCAACAGCGCGATGCCCCACGCGCCGACCCCGGCGAAGTATCCGTCGGCGGAGACCGCCACCCAGATCGCCGTCGGCGCCAGGGCGACAAACGGGGCGGCGCGGCGCGCGGTGGACTCGTCGGCCAGCGCGCGCACGGCGATCACGACCGCGGCCGCCGCGCTCGAGCCGGCCAGCAGGCACAGCAGGCCGGCCCAGGCGCCGCCGTGCAGGCCGAGCCGGTCCAGCCAGACGAACATCAGCAGCGCACCGGGTGGGTGCCCCGACACGTGGGTGGTCCACGAGTTCGGCTGATAGTCGACGATCCTGCCGGCGAACGTCCGCAGCGTCGCTGGAATGTCGGTGATGCTCGGCACCTGCGACAGGTATTCGTCCCGGGTGGTCAGCCGGCCGGCGAAGCCGCGCTGCCAGCCGTCGATCATCGCCAGCGCGAACGCCCAGCCGCAGGCGGTGGCCCAGCTGCCCAACGTCAGCGCCCACCACGAAACACGTTGCGCCAGAATCGGTCCCCAGGCGACGATAGCGATGGCGATGGCAATGGCCGGGACGGTTCCCCAGCCGGCGTGGATCAGCCATTCGCCGAAGATCGGTTCGGCTTGGGCGTGGGTGGCGAATCTCGACCGGCCCGTA
>DASTKA010000456.1:0-4144 GCA_035716165.1 Mycobacterium sp.
TTGGCGGGTTGCTTCGTGTTCTCCTTGATCCGGCCCAACGGCACGGTGGGTACCAACGCCGTGCTCGCCGACCGGTCGACCGCCGCGCTGTATGTCCGCGTCGGCGACGACCTGCACCCGGTGCTGAATTTGACCTCCGCCAGGCTGATCACCGGCCACGCGGTCGACCCGACGATGGTGAAAAGCAGTGAGCTGGACCGGTTTCCGCGCGGCAACCTGATCGGCATCCCGGGTGCGCCGGAACGCATGGTGCAAAACCCCTCGCACGACGCGAACTGGACGGTGTGTGACGCCGTCAGCGAGCCGGCCCAGGGCGGGCACGCCGCCCACAGCACCGGCGTCACGGTGATCGCGGGCCGGCCGGACAGCAGCGGTGCGCGCGCGGCGTCGCTCGCATCGCAGCAGGCGATCCTCGTCGACCGGGACGGCGGCACCTGGCTGTTGTGGGACGGCAGGCGTTCGCAGATCAACCTGACCGACCACGCGATCACGAACGCAATTGGCCTGGGGCAGAACAACTCCGAGCTACCCGCACCCCGGCCCATCGCGCTGGGCCTGTTCAACGCGATACCGGAGGGACCGTCGCTGACGGCGCCGAGCATCCCGAATGCCGGTGCCCCGGCGCCGTTCAGTGTGCCCGCTCCGATCGGCGCGGTGGTGGTCTCCTATGCCCTGGACCAGAGTTCCTCGGGTGCGCCGCGCTACTACGCGGTGCTGCCCGACGGGCTTCAGCAGGTCTCGCCCGTGCTCGCCGCGATCCTGCGCAACACCAATTCCTATGGGCTGGACCAACCGCCGCGGCTGGGTGCCGACGCGGTGGCCAAGCTGCCGGTGTCGCGAATGCTGGACACCGGGCGGTATCCGGATCAACAAATCAGCGTGGTCGACGCGGGCAAATCGCCCGTCACGTGCGCCTACTGGAGCAAGCCGGCCGGGGCCGCGACCAGCTCGCTGAACCTGCTTTCCGGCTCGGCGCTGCCCATCGCCGAATCGATCCACACCGTCGACCTGGTGGGCGGCGGCGCCGCGATGAGCGCCACCCGCGTCGCCCTGGCGCCCGGCACCGGTTACTTCACCCAGACCGTCGGCGGCGGCCCGGACTCGCCCGGCACCGGTTCGTTGTTCTGGGTCTCCGACACCGGCGTTCGCTACGGCATCGACAACGAGGCCGAGCACTCGGCCGCCGGACACGGCAAAACTGTTGAGGCGCTTGGCCTTAACGGGTCTCCCGTTCCCATTCCGTGGTCGGTGCTGTCGCTGTTCGCCAACGGTCCGACGTTGTCGCGCGCCGACGCGCTGCTGGCACATGACGGGCTGACGCCCGACCAGAAGCCCGGCCGTGTGGCATCTGCCGAGGGAGCTTCCCGATGAGCCGACTGATTTTCGAAGCGCGCCGCCGGTTGGCGCCGCCGGTCACCCGCAAAGGCACCATCGCCATCGAGGCGCCGCCCGAGTTGCCCCGGGTGATACCGCCGTCGTTCCTGCGCCGCGCGATGCCCTACGTGCTGGTGATCCTGATCGTCGGCATGGTCGTCGCCCTGTTCGCCACCGGGATGCGGCTGATCTCTCCGCAGACCCTGTTCTTCCCGTTCGTGCTGTTGCTCGCCGCGACCGCGATGTATCGCGGCAACGACAACAAGACCCGCACCGAGGAGGTCGACGCCGAACGCGCCGACTACCTGCGCTACCTGTCGGTGGTGCGCGACAACATCCGCACCCAGGCCGCCGCGCAGCGCGCCGCGGCGCAGTGGTCGCATCCGGAGCCGACCGCGCTGGCGACCGTGCCGGGATCGCGTCGCCAGTGGGAGCGTGACCCGCATGATCCCGACTTCCTGGTGCTGCGGGCCGGCCGCCACCACGTGCCGCTGGCCACCGCCCTGCGGGTCAACGACACCGCTGCCGAGATCGACCTGGAGCCGGTGTCGCACAGCGCATTACGCAGCCTGCTGGACACGCATCGCACCGTGCGCGATGTGCCGACCGGCATCGACCTGACCAAGGTCTCCCGGATCACCGTGCTGGGTGCGCAGGACGAGGCGCGGGCGGCGCTGCGCGCCTGGGTCGCTCAGGCGGTGACCTGGCATGACCCCACCGTGCTGGGGGTCGCCCTGGCCACTCCGGACCTGGAGAGCCCGGACTGGTCCTGGCTGAAGTGGTTGCCGCACATCGATGTTCCCGGCGAAGTCGACGGGGTCGGGCCCGCCCGCTTCATGTCGGCCAACGCCGACGACCTGGTCGCGAGCCTGGGTTCGGCACTCGTCGACCGCCCGGCGTTCACCGGCGAGCCCGCCGACGCGCTTCGTCACCTGCTCATCGTCATCGACGACCCGGACTTCGACCTGAACGCGTCGACGCTGGCGCTGGGCCGCGCGGGTGTCACCGTCGTGCACCGCAGCGCCACGGCACCGAACCGTGAGCAGTATTCGGACCCGGAAAAGCCGATCCTGCGCGTCACGCGCGGCACCATCGTGCGCTGGCAGACCGGCGGCTGGCAGCCCTACATCGACAACGCCGATCAACTGGGTGCCGACGAGGCCGCGCACCTGGCGCGCCAGGTGTCGCGCTGGGACTCCAACCCGAGCCACACCGGGCTGCGGTCGGCGGCCACCCGCGGCGCCACCTTCACCACGATGCTGGGCATCTCGGACGCCTCCCGACTGGACGTGCCCACGCTGTGGGCGCCGCGGCGCCGCGAGGACGAGCTGCGCGTTCCGATCGGGGTCACCGCGACCGGCGAACCGCTGATGTTCGACCTCAAGGACGAAGCCGAGGGCGGCATGGGCCCGCACGGGCTGATGATCGGTATGACGGGTTCGGGTAAGTCCCAGACCCTGATGTCGATCCTGTTGTCGCTGTTGACGACTCATTCGGCGGATCGGTTGATCGTCATCTACGCCGACTTCAAGGGCGAGGCCGGCGCCGACTCCTTCCGCAACTTCCCGCAAGTGGTCGCCGTCATCTCCAACATGGCCGAGAAGAAATCGCTGGCCGACCGCTTCGCCGACACGCTGCGCGGCGAGGTGGCCCGCCGCGAGACGCTGTTGCGTGAAGCGGGGCGCCGGGTCCAGGGCAGCGCGTTCAACTCGGTGGTGGAGTACGAGGCCGCTTGCCAATCCGGGGCGGCCGGTACCACTGACCTGCCCCCGATCCCAACGCTGTTCGTCGTCGCCGACGAGTTCACCCTGATGTTGGCCGACCACCCCGAATACGCCGAGCTGTTCGATTACGTGGCCCGCAAGGGCCGCTCCTTCCGCATCCACATCCTGTTCGCGTCGCAGACGCTGGATGTCGGCAAGATCAAGGACATCGACAAGAACACCTCCTACCGCATCGGTTTGAAGGTGGCCAGCCCCAGCGTTTCCCGCCAGATCATCGGCGTGGAGGATGCCTACCACATCGAATCCGGCAAGGAGCACAAGGGCGTGGGCTTCCTGGTGCCCGCCCCGGGTGCGACGCCGATAAAGTTCCGCAGCACCTACGTCGACGGCATCTACGATCCGCCGCGGAAGGCCAAATCCTTTGTGGTGCCGTCTATCCCCGAGCCCAAGCTGTTCACGGCCGGGCGGGTCGAACCGGATCAGGACGCCGTGATCACCGCCCCCGAGGAAGACGATTTGACGGGGCCGCCACGCAAGCTGATCGCCACCATCGGCGAGCAGCTGGCCGGCTACGGTCCGCGGGCGCCACAACTGTGGCTGCCGCCGCTGGACCAACCGATCCCGTTGACCGCCATGCTGGCCCGCGCCGGCGTGCCGCCCCGGCAATGGCGGTGGCCACTCGGCGAGATCGACAAGCCGTTCGAGATGCGCCGCGACCCGCTGGTCTTCGACGCCGCCTCCTCCGCCGGGAACATGGTCGTCCACGGCGGCCCCAAATCGGGCAAATCGACCGCGCTGCAGACATTCATCCTGTCCGCGGCCAACCTGCACTCGCCGCGTGAGGTCACCTTCTACTGCTTGGACTACGGCGGCGGCAAGCTGCGCGCGCTCGAAGGCCTGGCGCACGTCGGCAGCGTGGCCTCGGCGCTGGAGCCCGAACGCATCCGGCGCACCTTCGGCGAAATCGAACAGCTGCTGCTGTCGCGGCAGCGGCGAGAGGCGTTCCGGGACAAGCACGGGGCGGCTCCGGATGACGGCTTCGGCGA
>DASTKA010000457.1:0-3140 GCA_035716165.1 Mycobacterium sp.
ATTCCCGCACCCCCGTATGACGAACTGACGCCCGACCAATGGCTGGCCGACACCTTCCGTGACGAGATGTGCCGGCTGGGCCGCGAGCCGGTGGCCCGCGAGTATGAGGCGACGCTCCCCATGGGCAGCACCGACATGGGCAACGTCACGCACGTGTTGCCGGGCATCCACCCTATTGTCGGGGTCGACGCCGGGGGCGCCATGGTTCACCAGCGTGCCTTCGCCGACGCCGCGGCGGGCCCCAGCGCCGACCGAGCGGTCGTCGAGGGGGCGATCATGCTGGCGCGCACGGTGGTCCAGCTGGCCCAGACGCCCGCCCAGCGCGACCGGGTGATGGCTGCGCAGGAGCGCCGACGCGTCGGGGCGCGATCATGAGCCTGGCCGACGCCGCCGAGTTGTGGCTGGCCACCCACCACCAGGAACTGGTCGAATGGCGCCGGCACATTCACCGCTATCCCGAGTTGGGCCGCCAGGAGTACGTCACCACCCAGTTCGTCGCCGAGCGGCTGGCCGAGGCCGGGCTCAACCCGAAGGTGCTGCCCGGCGGCACCGGACTGGTCTGCGACCTCGGCCCCGAACACGAGCCCCGGATCGCGTTGCGGGCCGACATGGACGCGCTGCCGATGGCCGAGCTCACCGGCGCCCCGTACGCCTCGACCATGCCGAACGTTGCGCACGCCTGCGGTCACGACGCGCACACCGCGATCCTGCTGGGCACCGCCCTGGTGCTGGCGTCGGTGCCCGAGCTGCCGGTCGGGGTGCGGCTGATCTTTCAGGCCGCCGAGGAGCTGATGCCCGGCGGCGCGATCGACGCCATCGCGGCGGGCGCCATCGCCGGGGTGTCCCGAATCTTCGCCCTGCACTGCGACCCCCGGCTGCAAGTCGGCAAGATCGCGGTCCGGCACGGCCCCATCGCCTCGGCGGCCGACCAGATAGAGATCACGCTGTATTCGCCCGGCGGGCACACGTCGCGGCCGCATCTGACCGCGGACCTGGTGTACGGGCTCGGCACGCTGATCACCGGGCTGCCCGGGGTGTTGTCGCGGCGCATCGACCCGCGCAACGGCACCGTGCTGGTGTGGGGCGCGGTCAACGCCGGGGTGGCCGCCAACGCCATCCCGCAGACCGGTGTGCTGGCCGGCACCGTGCGCACCGCAAGCCGGCAGACGTGGGTGGGCCTGGAGGAGATCATCCGCGACACGGTGTCCGGGCTGCTGGCGCCGCTGGCCATCGAACACACGCTGCAGTACCGGCGCGGCGTCCCGCCGGTGGTCAACGAGGACCTCTCGACGCGCATCCTCACCCACGCGATCGAGGCCATCGGCCCCGACGCGCTGGCCGACACCCGTCAGTCCGGTGGTGGCGAGGACTTCTCCTGGTATCTCGAGGAGATCCCCGGTGCGATGGCGCGGCTGGGGGTGTGGCCGGGTTTGGGACCGCAGCTCGACCTGCACCAGCCGACGTTCAACCTCGACGAGCGGTCGCTGCCGATCGGGGTGCGGGTGATGACCAACATCGTCGAGCAGTCGGCCGCCTTCCTGCGGTCTTAGCGCCTACGACGGGCCGCCGGTAGCGCGGACGACGTGCTCGGCGATGTGGGCGTACGTTCGGCGCGTGACGTCGCGGGCCCCGCTCATGATGTTGTAGCCGTGGTCGACGCCGGCCACCTCGTGATACGCCGCCAACGCCCCGACGGCGTCGAGTTTCCCTGCGTACCTGCGGGCTTCGTCGCGCAGCCGGTCTTGCTCGGCGGTCACGACCAGCGCGGGCGCGATGCCGGCGATGTCGTCGGCGTTGTCGCCCCAGGCGGGGGAGGCCAGGCGGTCGCGCCGCTGTGCGCGCTCGGGTATGTAGGCGGTGTCGAAGACCTCGCCCATCCACGGCTTCATGATCGCGCGCCGGCCGATCGTGGAGGGCTTGTCGCGGCTGGGCGTGACCAGGTCCAACGGCGCGTAGTGCAGCACCTGCAGCGCGATGTCGGGGCCACCGTTCTCCAGCGCGAGCCGGGCCGCCGCGGCGCTGAGGTTGCCGCCCGCGCTCTGGCCACCGACGCACAGCCGGGTGCCGTCCCACTCGCGCTCGGGGGCGGCCGCCCAGCACACGACGTCGTAAATCTGATGCACCGCGGCCGGAAAGCGGTGCCGCGGCGCCAGGACGTAGTCGGGATTGACCACCACAACGCCCGCGTTCGCGGCCAGGTAGCGGCACCAGGGGTCGTCTTGGTCGGGGTGCCCGATCACGAAGCCGCCGCCGTGCACGTTGACGTAGACCGGCGGGTTCGTCTGGGCCGGCGGGTGGTAGACGGTTGCCGGAACCGGGCCGTGGCGGGTGGGAATGGTGACCTCAGAGGTCCGGCTGGTGAATTCCGGGAAGCGCACCGCCGCTTTGGGAGCGGGGTCGATCGTAGCGGCGATCGTGCGCGCCACCGCGTCCGCGATCAGCGGTGTGGACAGGATTGACAGCCGATTTTCCTTCGTGTTTCGCCGACGCCTCAGGCGCTGGTTCCCGGGCCGATGTTGCGCGCCGGGCGGGTTCGCAGCCAATGTACGTAATCGCTTGGCGCCCCGGCGATTTCGGCGGCATCGGCCATGACTCCCAGATACCGGGCCGACGGCATCCCGCCTTCCCAGGCGTCCAGGACGTACAGCCACGCCAGGACCGGGTCGGTGTCGGTGTCCGACGCGATGCGCTCCACCCGGCACCGGATCTTCTTGTGCACGCCGAACTCCGAGCCCTCCCAGCGGTCCAGGTTGTTCTCGTCGGCCGGGGTCATGTCGTAGAGGACGACGAAGACCTTCGACTCCGGGTCCTCGACGACGGAGGCGAGCGCGCCCTCCCAGCCGATGTCCTCGCCGCCGAACGTCAATCTCCACCCGTGTAGCCAGCCGGTTCCGGCCATCGGCGAATGAGGCGCGCGTTTCTGCATCTGCTCGGGATCCATGTTCGACCCGTACGCGGCGTAGATCGGCACGGGGAAAGCTTAGACGGCCGATGCCGGCCGGTCTTCCCTGCAGCGCCCGCACCGCTTCGTTAGGTTAGGGCTGTGGTGACCCGCATCGTGATCCTCGGTGGAGGCCCCGCCGGTTACGAAGCCGCGCTGGTGGCCGCGACCTCACACCCCGACACGACGCGCGTCACGG
>DASTKA010000458.1:0-2516 GCA_035716165.1 Mycobacterium sp.
GAACAACATGAACAGCCCTGACACGATCTGGCCGACGGAGTTCTGCAGCATCAGACCGATGACGACCGAAGTGACGCCCAGCGCGGTGAAGATACCGCCGACCCGCACACCCCAGATGTAGGACGACATCACCGCCAGACCGACGCCGATGACCACCAGCCGGGCGCAGTCCAGAAATATGCCGGGCAGCCTTTTCCGCCAACTCTTTTCGGGCGCGCCCTCGAACATCGTCGCGTTCAGGCCGGACAGCACGAGCACCAGCACGAGCAGACCGAAAGCCGTCGTGAGGACGCGCACCGGAACATCGTGGGCCGGGACCTGGGAGGCCTGGACCAGCAGCAGCAACAACGCACCGAGTGGCAGCAGGTAGTTGCGCACCAGGCTCACCTGCCTGGCCAGCGGACTGTGCCTGCGCAGCAGCGCGTCGTGCAGCTCGGTCAGAGCGATCAACGCAAGCGGTAGTCCGACCGCAATGCCGATCGCCCAGTAGAACCATGCCGAGCCGAAGTAGTTCATCAGCGCTCCAACAGCCGATAGATGGCCTGATCGGTACCGCCGACGGAGATGGTGCCGGCGGAGGCGAACTGCCGAACGTCCCGCATGGCCTCGTACACCTGCGAGCTGACATAGATGCCCGGTTGCGGTGCGCCACTGTGCATTTGATAGGCCAGGCTGACGGCACCGCCCCACATGTCGTAGACGAGGCTGGAGCGGCCGACCAGACCGCTCACCACGTTGCCGGTGTTGACGCCGACCCGCAGGCCCAGTTGGTGCACCGATTGGCTGTTGAAGCGGTCGATGATGCGACCGATCTCGAGGGCGAAGTCGACCGCGCGATGGATGCTGTCCAGCCGGGGGGTGACCACCCCGCAACTGGCCAGATAGCCGTTGTGGAACGTGCGGATCCGTTCGACGCCAAGGGCTTCGGCGGCCGCATCGAACTGCCGGAACAGGTCGTTGACGGTCGCGACCAATTCGTTTTCCGGCAGGTCGCTGGAGATCTCGTCCAGGCCGACGATGTCGGCATAGATGATGGCGACGTCCTGATGTTTCTGGGCGATGGTCTCCTCGCCGTCGCGATAGCGCTGCAGCACCGACTCGGGCATCAACGCCAGCAGCACGCGCTCGTTTTCCCGGCGCTGCTCGTTGAGCAGCTCTTCCTTGATCGCCAGATTTCGGCTCATTTCGTTGAAGGCCGCTGTGAGATCACCGATTTCGTCGCGTCGCTGAACCGGGATATTGATGTCGTAGTCACCGGAGCTGATTTTGCGGGTGCCCTCTTCGAGGCGCCGGACGGGTCGCACCGCGGCCTGGGCGACGAGCATCGAGGCCACACAGATGGCGAAGATCATCGCCGTGACCGCGATCGCCAGTGTCTTGCTGAACCGGCCGAGCCGCGCGAACGCGTCGGAGTTGTCGCGCGTCGCGAGGATCGACCAGTGCAGATTGGAATTGGGGATGTTCAGCGGCGCATAGGCTTCCAACTCCTGGTTGCCCGTGTAGTCAACCGCGCTGACCACCCCCGTCTCGCCGCGCTGGGCAGCACGAAGGCCGGCGGTGTCGACCGGCTGCACCAGCGTGGTGCTGCCCAGCCGGAGTGCCCGGTCCACCACGTCGGGTGGCGTGCCGGCGTCGATCGCCTGGCGCCGGTAATCCTTCGGATCCTCGATGAAAGTTCGCGAATCGGAACGCATCAGGTTGTCGGGGCCGGCCAGGTAGGTTTCGGTGGCGGGCCCCATTCCGGCGGCGTCCCAGTGCTTGTCGGCGGTCATGATCTTGTTGATCTTCGCAACCGGCACCGGTAGCGCCATCACGCCTTCGAACTTGCCGTTCATGCCGACCGGAGACACCACCCACGCCGTGGCGGTGGCGAGGTGCGGCTGGTACGGCTGGAAGTCGGTGATCCAGACGAAGTCGAGGTCGTTGGACGCCAAGGCTTTTTGGTATGCCTCCCCTAGCTTCGATTCGCGATATGGACCCGTGAGGATGTTGGTCCCCAGATCGGGCCCCTTCATCACGCTGTAGACGACATTGCCCTGCATGTCCAGCAGCAGCGCGTCCCGATAGTCGAACCGGGTGACGATGCCACGCATGTAGAAGTCGAAGCGGGCGTTGGCCGCCGACCATGCGCTGCCGTCGCCGGCGTCCTGGACGGGCAACCCGTCAGGGCCCGGCCGGGGGGCGGCGGTGTAGTAAGCCTGAATATATTTCTGCGCGTTGGAATTTGGCAGGACAGCCCTGATGTCAATGGTATCCCCGGTGATTCGCTTGATCGGTTTGATCATGTCGTTGTCGTAGTAATTGACCAGCGACTGCTGTTGGGCCGGCGTGATCGTGGCGTTGGCCAACTGATCGAAGCTCGCTGTCAGGGTCGTCATCGCCTCGTTGACGCTGAAGCCGCCGCTGTAGACGATGAGCGAATTCGACACCTCCCGAAAGAGCGCCTGCACCGCCCGCTTCTGCGACTCGCGCAACTCGATCAGGCGTTCCGACTCGACCTGCCGCAACGCGCTGCG
>DASTKA010000459.1:0-4650 GCA_035716165.1 Mycobacterium sp.
CAAGGCGGATTGGAAGGCGGGATTGCGCGCCATCAGTTTCTTGAGGATGTTGGCGATCTTCTCCTCGACCTCGGCGTCCAACACCAACTCGCGCCGGCAGAACCGCGCCACCACCTCGACCGTCATGTCGTCGGCCGTCGGCCCCAGCCCGCCGCTGGTGACGATCAGGTCCACACCCTGATCGGCAAGGAACCGAAGCTGCGCTTCGATGTCGGCCGGCCGGTCGCCGCAGATCGTGATGTGCGCCAGCTCGACGCCGAGCTCCAGGAGACGGTCGGCGATCCAGGGGCCGTTCGCATCTTGGACCCGTCCGGTGAGGACCTCGGTTCCGGTGACAACGATGCCTGCTCGTGCGCTCACCGCCCTGAGCCTACGCATGGGATGCGAGCACAATGACCCCATGATCGAGTTAGAGGTGGTTCAGGCCGACGTAACCAAGCTCGAAGTCGACGCGATCACCAACGCGGCCAACACGCAGCTGCGACACGGCGGCGGTGTGGCCGCGGCCATCTCGCGTGCGGGTGGGCCCGACGTGCAGCGCGAATCGACCGAGAAGGCACCGATCGGGCTCGGCGAGGCGGTCGAGACCACGGCCGGCGACATGCCGGCGCGTTACGTCATCCACGCCGCGACGATGGAGCTCGGCGGACCGACCTCGGCCGAGATCATCGCCGCGGCCACCGCATCGACCCTGCGCAAGGCCGACGAGCTCGGTTGCCGCTCGCTCGGGCTGGTCGCCTTTGGCACCGGAGTCGGCGGGTTTCCGCTCGCCGAGGCTTCGCGGCTGATGGTCGACGCCGTCCGTCGGCACCACCCGGACTCGCTGCGCAAAGTGGTGTTCGCCGTGCACGGCGACGCCGCCGAACGGGCGTTCCAACTCGCCGTGCGGGACTAACCCCCGGCGAGATAGCGCTCGACGGTGGCGACCTTCTGCGTCATCGCGTCGCTGGTCCCGGCGCGCCAGTCCGCCTTGATCACCGTGCTGACCCTGGGTGCGCGGGCGGCCACGGCCTCGACCGCGCGCTGCACCACCGCCATGACTTCTGCCCAGCTTTCGCCTTCGATCACGGTGAACATGGAATCCGTCTTGTTGGGCAACCCTGAATCGCGAACCACCCGAACCGCTTCGGCGACGATCTCGCCGACACCCTCGCCCACCCCCATCGGGGTGACGGAGAACGCAACCAGCACAGACATTCATCGAGCGTACCCAACCGCCGAGTCGCGGGTCTGGCACGATCGAGGCCCATGCGGGTGTTGGTGCAACGGGTCTCGTCGGCAACGGTTTCGGTCCAGGGCGCGGTGGTCGGCGCCATCCGCCCGGATGCCCAGGGCCTGCTGGCTTTCGTGGGCGTCACCCACACCGACGATGGCGAGAAGGCGCGACGGCTCGCCGAGAAACTTTGGCAGCTGCGGGTTCTCGCCGACGAACGCTCCGCGGCCGACGTGAACGCCCCCATCCTGGTCGTGAGTCAGTTCACGTTGTACGCCGACACCGCCAAGGGCCGCCGCCCGTCATGGAATGCGGCTGCTGCGGGGGCGGTCGCCGAGCCGCTGGTGGCGGAGTTCGCCGAGGCGCTCCGGCAACTCGGCGCCGAAGTGCAGACCGGGGTGTTCGGCGCGAAGATGCAGGTCGAGTTGGTGAACGACGGTCCGGTGACGGTGCTGTTGGAGCTCTGAGGCCGCACCTGACCGGTACGGTGGAGACGGCAACTTTCAACGCCCATGCCGACGGAAGGGGCAGTTATGAGCACGACGCCCGAATTCGGGTCGCTCCGTTCCGACGACGACAACTGGGACATCGTCAGCGGCGTGGGGTACACCGCGCTGCTGGTGGCGGGATGGCGTGCGTTGCATGCCGTAAGCCCGCAGCCATTGGTGCGTGACGAATACGCCAAGGTGTTCATCGCCGCGTCTCAGGACCCGTATTTGGCCGGGGTGCTTGCCAACCCGGGTACCTCCGAGGACGAGATGGCGTTTCCGCGCCTCTACGGCGTCCAGACCCGGTTCTTCGACGACTTCTTCGACACTTCGAGTGCGGCGGGCATCCGGCAGGCCGTGATAGTCGCCGCCGGGCTGGATTCGCGGGCGTACCGGCTTTCCTGGCCACAAGGAACCAGGGTCTTCGAGGTTGATCTGCCGAAGGTCCTCGAATTCAAGGCCCGTGTTCTCGGGGAACAGGGTGCTACCCCGAAGGCCCGCCGGATCGAGGTCGCGGCCGATCTGCGCACCGACTGGTCGCGATCGTTGGAAGCCGCCGGGTTCGACGTGGAGAGTCCGAGCGCCTGGTCGGTGGAGGGCTTGCTGCCCTACCTGACCGATGAGGCGCAGCACGCGCTCTTCACCCGGATCACTGGACTGAGCGCACCGGGCAGCCGGATCGCCATCGGTGCGCTCGGATCGCGGTTGGACCATGACCAACTCCACGCCCTGGAGACAGATCACCCAGGCGTCAATGTGTCTGGTAGCGTGGACTTTTCGGCGCTGACCTATGAGCCCCAGTCGGACCCCGCGGAGTGGCTCACGGCCCATGCGTGGGCCGTCGAACCCGTCCGCAACACCCTCGATCTGCAAGCCGGCTATGGCATGACCCCGCCGGAGGTTGACGTGAAGATCGACAGTTTCATGCGGTCGCAGTACATCACGGCGACCAGATGATGGACTAGGGCTGCAGCAGAATCTTCACGTCGTCGCCCGATCGCGACTCGGCGGTGGCGTAGCCCCTAGCGGCTTCGTCCAACGGCATTGTGGTGGTGAAGATACCGTCGACATCGAGCCGGCCCGACTGCAACAGCGGAATCAATTCCGGCCAGGTGCGCTGCACCGGCGCGGTGGTCATTCGTAACGTGATGCTGCGGATCAGGCAGCCCAAGGCGTTGAGGGGAAACGGATTCATATCGTGCACCCCCACAACGGATACGGTGCCACCGGGTCGCACCGCGTTGAGGGCGTCGGTCAGGGAGGCGTCCGTGGCGACGGCATCGATCACCGCGTCGGCGCCGCGGCCGCCGGTGGCGGCGAGGATGGCCTCGAGCGCCGGCGCTTTCAGGGGCGTCGCGCCCCACCGGGCGGCACGCGCCAACCGGCCATCAACCTGATCAACCGCGAAAACCGTTGCCGCGCCCTGAAAGAGCGCGCTGCGCAGCGAGCACAGACCAACCGCACCCAGGCCGATCACCGCCACCGTGCCGCCGAACGGAATATCGGCACGCTGCGCCGCGGCCCAGCCGGTGGCCAGGTTGTCGGTGAGGAGCAGCGCCTGCTCGGTGCTGATGCCCTCTGGCATCTTCAACAGCTGGAAGTCCGCGGCAGGTACCGCGAGCAAATCGGCCTGCGCACCACCGAGCACACCGCCGCCGAAGATCTGAAACCCGGAGTGACACATCACCGGATCTCGGGTGGCGCATCCCGCGCACGCGCCGCAACCGGTCACCGACGACACCATCACCTGATCGCCGACCCTGACGTTGCGCACCTGCGGTCCGGCTTCCACGACGGTGCCGATTGCTTCGTGGCCCAGCGCAATCGGGTCGGGCATCGGAAAGTCGGCCTCGTAGAAGTGCAGGTCGGATCCGCAGATGCCGGCGGCGCTCACCTCGACGATCGCTCCGTCGGGCCCGGGAAGGGCCGGATCGGGGCGGGTGTCGACCCGGATGCTGCGGGGCCCATCGACGACAACGGTGCGCATATTGACGTGCTCACTTCCTCTGTCGAGCAGACTCTTTCGTTCGCACTGAAAATTGCGACCAATCAGGCTCGCGCACGGCCGACCAGTACTCGTTGAGGCGCCACGGGCTCACGGTGTGAATCTCCCCGTCGGCGTTCTTGAAATACGAGTGCTTTACCGCCGGGTGCGACCAGACCATCTTCTTGATCTGGGTCTGCGTCCGCCGGTGCCAATCGGTGGCGGCCTCGGGTTTCGGCTCAAGGGAATGCACGCCGCTTTCGGCCAGGCGCGCCAGGCACTGGTCGACGTAGCGCATCTGCAATTCCGACTGGAAGATGAGGCTGCCGCCATGGGCCAGGTGGGTGCCCGGACCGTACACGATGAAGAAGTTCGGAAACTCCGGGACGGTGATACCCAGGTAGGCGTAGGGCCGACTCCCCCACATCTCATGCAGGTCGGTTCCGTTTCGACCGGTGACCTTCAAGGGCCACAGCACGTCGGTGTGTCGAAAACCGGTGGCGTACACGATGACATCGACGTCATGAGTCACGCCGTCATCGGTGACGATCCCGCGCGGCGTGATCTTCTCGATAGGCGTGCGCACCAGTTCGACATTGTCGCGCTGCAGCGTCCGCAGCCAACTTCCGTTGTCCTGCAGCGTGCGTTTGCCGCAGGCGGGATAGTCCGGCATCACCTTGGCCAGCAACCCGGAATCCTCGCCGACCTGACTGGAGATCCATTGCGAGAACATCATGTGCGCGGCGGCATTGATATCGCTGACGGCGTGATCCTGGTCCGCGTAACCGGGGTCGCCCTCTGCGGCGTCCAGTCCTTTGTCCGAGCCCGGCCACAGCACCAGAAAGCGATACCACCTGCCGTAGAACGGAAGATGGCGCATCGCCCAGCGCACACCGTCGCCGACCTCGTCGTGATACATCGGGTTGGGGAACATCCACTGCGCGGTCCGCTGAAACACCGTGAGG
>DASTKA010000460.1:0-3870 GCA_035716165.1 Mycobacterium sp.
TCGTCCCACTCGGTGACGGTCAGCGGCAAGGAGGGATCCAAGATGGTGGTCAGCGGGTCGACGAACGGGACCTGTGCCAGGATCCCGGCGAAGAGCTCCGGCGCCAGATTGGCCACCGCCCCCATCAACAAACCGCCGGCGCTACCCCCCAACGCGACCAGCTGCCGCGGGCGGGTGGTTGCGGAGTCCACCAAATGCCGTGCGACGGCGACGAAATCGGTGAAGGTGTTCTTCTTTTCCAGAAGCTTGCCGTGCTCGTACCACGGGCGGCCCATCTCGCCACCGCCGCGGACGTGGGCGATCGCGAACACCATGCCACGGTCCAACAGCGACAATCGGGCGATGGAAAAGCTGGGATCGGTGCACAGCTCGTAAGCGCCGTAGCCGTAAAGCAAGGCGGGTGCCGGGAATTCGATGTCGGCGCGGTGCACGATGGACACCGGGATGCGGGTGCCGTCATCGGCGACGGCCCAATCCCGCCGTTCCACATAGTCTTCCGGCCGGTAGTCGCCGAGTACGGGTTGCTCGCGCAGCAGCGTGCGCTCACCCGTGGCGAAGTCGACGTCATAGACGCGCGCGGGAGTCACCAGCGATCCGGCCCGGATGCGCAGCTTGGGCGCATCCCAGTTGGGATTACCGGCCGTACCGGTCGACATCAGCTCCGAGTCGAATGAAATCTCCTCGGGCCGAGCGTATGTGCCGTCGGCGTTGATGGGCCACAGCTGCAGCCGGGGCAGCGCCTCCCGCCGATAGCTGACGACGAGGTGGCCGGCGAAAGCGTCCACCCCGTCGAGCCGGACGTCGTCGCGGTGCGGGATCAGGGTGCGCTGCCGTGTCGGATCGCTGACCGGCGCCTCGGCCAGGGTGAAGTTGACCGCGCCGTCGTTGTGCAGGAGCAAGAATCGGTCCTGCCCGCCGATGACCGCGTGCTCGACCGCGTATTCGACGCCCTCGCGGCGGGGCAGCACGACCGTGAACGCCGCCTGCGGATCGGCGGCGTCGGCGTAGCGATACTCCGAGGTGATCGAGGATCCCGAGGCGATGAAAATGTAGGCCTCGCTGCGCGTCAGACCCACGCCCAGCCAATACTTTTCGTCGGCTTCGTGGTATACCAGCTCCGGCTCGGCACCCGAGCCCACCCGATACCGCCACACTTTGTCGGGACGGTGGGCGGCATCCAGCGTCAGGTAGTACACGGTGCGGTTGTCGGCGGCCCAGGTCGCGCCCGCCCCGATGTCGGCGATTTCGTCGGGGAACAACTCACCGGTACGTAAGTCCTTGAACCGCAGCGTGTACCGCTCGTCGCCGAGGACGTCGACCGAGTATGCCAACAGGTTTCCGTCCAGGCTCACCGTCGCGGCACCCAGGGAGAAGAACTCGTGGCCCTCGGCTTCGGCATTGGAATCGAGCAGAACCTGCTCGCCGGGAATCTCGGTGTCCTCGTCCAGCGCCGGCGGATCCCAGTCATCGGATCCGCTTATGGGGCAACGGCACTGGACCCGATATTGCTTGCCTTCGTAGGTGCGCGCGTAGTACCACCACTCGCCTTGCCGGGTCGGTACCGACAGATCCGTCTCCTTGGTGCGCGCCTTGATCTCGGCGAAAATCTGCTGCCGCAGCGGCTCGAGGTGGGCGGTCATCTGATCGGCGTAGGCGTTCTCCGCCTCGAGGTGGGCGATGACTTCGGGGTTGGTCTTCTCGCGCAGCCACTCATACGGGTCGACGAAGACATCGCCGTGATGCTCGCGCCGACTCTCCACCCGCTTGGCGACAGGGGGCGCCGAGCCGTCCAAGTGCGTTTCGGTCATGCGCTGGGACCGATCCAGTCGCCGAAGCTCAAGCCGGAAATGCGTTCATAGGCCTCGATATAGCGGCCGCGGGTGGCCTCGATGATGTGCTCCGGCAGTGGCGGCGGGGGTTGCGAGCCGTGTCGGTCCCAGCCGGACTCGGGGCCGGTCAGCCAGTTGCGGACGAACTGTTTGTCGAAGCTGTTTTGGACGACGCCCTCCTGGTACTCGTCGGCCGGCCAGTACCGGGATGAATCCGGGGTGAAGATCTCGTCGGCCAGCAGCAGGTTGCCGTCGCGGTCGGTGCCGAACTCGAACTTGGTGTCCGCGATGATGATTCCCTTGCGCAGCGCGTGGTCGGCGGCCTGCACGTAGATCTGCAATGTGCGGTCGCGGAGTTGATTGGCGGGCACGGCACCGACCATCTCGATCACGCGTGCGAAGGAGATGTTCTCGTCGTGGTCGCCCAGTGCGGCTTTCGTCGCGGGGGTGAACAGGGGTTGGGGGAATCTGCTGGCTTCGGCCAATCCGGGCGGCAGGGGGATGCCGCATACCTTCCCGGTTGCCTGGTAGTCGAGCAGTCCCGAGCCGGTCAGGTAGCCGCGCGCCACGCACTCCACCGGAAGCATGTCCAGCTGACGCACCACCAGCGCGCGGCCCAGCACCTCTTCGGGGATGCGTGGATCGTCGGGCGGCCCGGCCAGATGGTTGGGCGCGTCGACCAGGCCGAAGAAGAAGACGCTCATCGCGGTCAGGATGCGGCCCTTGTCCGGGATGGTGCTGTCCAGGACGAAGTCGTACGCCGAGATCCGGTCGGTGGCGACCAGCAGCAGGTGGTCGTCATCGACGCGGTACAGCTCGCGGACCTTGCCGCTGGCCAGATGCTGATAGTCGGACAGTGCAGGCATCCGGTCAGCCTATCGGGCACCCGCAAACGGGCCTTGTGCTGGGATCGGGGCTATGACACCGCGGTTTCTGCCCTACTCCACCAGGCCCGGTCGGCTCACCGTCCAGCTGTTCAGCGACTTCGCCGTCGTCGTGTGGACGCTGCTCTGGTTGCTCGTCGGGTTGGCCGTCCACGACGCCATCGCCACCATCGCCGACGCCGGGCGGCGGGTGGAAAGCGGCGCGAACGGCGTCGCCGGCAACCTCGCGTCCGCCGGCCACGAAGCCCAGCACATTCCGGTGGTGGGCGACACCGTCAGCAAGCCACTCAACTCCGCCAGCCACGCCGCGCTGGACATCGCGACCGCCGGCCACGATCTGGACAGCACGGCGAGCTGGCTCGCGGTACTGCTCGCGATGGCGGTCGTCGCGGTCCCGATCCTCATCGCCGTTCTGCCATGGTTGTTTCTGCGGCTTCGATTCTTCCGGCGCAAGCTGACGGTGACCGCGCTGGCCGCGACACCGGCCGGTACGCAACTGCTTGCGCTGCGCGCGCTGACGAACCGCCCAGCCCGGAAATTGATCGCCGTCAGCGCGGACCCGGTCGGTGGGTGGCGCCGCGAGGATCCCGTCACCATCGGGGCCCTGGTCGCGCCCGAGTTACGGTCGGCCGGTGTCGCGATTCGTGGGACTCGGTAGCAACGCCCGACCCAAGAGCAGCAGCCCGGCGACGACCACAACGAGCCACGCGGCCAACGCATCCCAGAAGAACACCAGCGAAACGGTGAGCAGCGACGGTTGACCGATCTCGACCGCCATGGCGAAACTGGCCGCGGAGTACATGCCCAACGGGAACACGAAAGCCCACCACACACCGGCGAACTGGAGCATGTTGGGATGCCGCCTGATGCGGTGCAGCGCGAAGTAGATCAGCGGCGGTATCCACAGGGTGGCCGTCACCCAGGTCACGATCGTGACCGCGCGCACGGGGCCGGCCAGCCAGGCGGGAGCCACGGCGTGGATGTTGTCACCGGCCAGCGTCGCAATCGCCATGCCGCCCATCAGGATCCAGGTGTCGGGTTCAAAGCCATCCCGGTCCCGGCGTTCGTTCACGATACGCCACAGGGTCAGCCACGTCATCAGGCCGTAGATGCACAGCGCCGCCACCCATGCGGCCACGGCCACCGCCAGCCACCAG
>DASTKA010000461.1:0-2302 GCA_035716165.1 Mycobacterium sp.
TTGCTGTCGGCCGGCGAAGCAACAACGGCCAGGCACTCAGTGCAGGGTGAGCGTCACGGTCTGGCCCAGCGCCGACCCTGCCACCGCGTTCGCCACACGAGCCGGCAGCGCAACTAACACTACGCGGTCGTCATCGGCGGCCTGAATCTTTTCTTTCGCCGACACCAGCACCACCACGGCGTCGGTGGCCACGACCTTGGGGGCGGCGTGGGAGTTGTCGGGCCCATTGGTGGCCGGCGCCGCCAGCACGTCGACCACGTCGCCGACCCGGACGAGGTCGATCAGGGCGCCGTCCGCCAAATGCAGCGGCACGATGCGGGCACCGGGTCCCGCCTTGGATCCGAGTGCGGCCTCCGCCAGCCGGCTGCCCAGCAACCGGACATCGGTGAGCACCTCGCCCCGCCGGGTCGGGCCGGCCAGCGTCGAACCCACCACCGCCCCCAGGTCGGCCCGCGCCCCGTCGGGAACCGTTGCAGCCAAACGCTTTTCGAGCCGAACGTCGGCGGAGGTCAACGCCGCACCGGGCCGCAGGTCGTGGTCGGCCACCACCACCTGCGCATAGTCGTCGGCGGGGTTGGAGCGCAGCGTGGCGATTCCGGCCAGCACGACGAGGCCGCCCGCGGCGACGCGGCGGGCCAGCACGGTACGAGTCCAGTCCGGGCGCAGCCACAGCGACAACCGGCTCAATAGGCTTGCGTTCAGCGATGATTCGCCCACGCCGCAACGGTAGGCGCAACCCGGTGCCGGGGTCGCCCGCCGGCAAGGCCGATGTGGATAACCCTCAGTTGGTGGCGGCGGCCGTCGATGCCGTGGAGTTGCTACTCGACTTGTCACTCGAGCCGGAGCTGGACTTTTCGCCGGAGCTGGACTTCTCGCCGGAGCCCGAATTGCCCGAGCCCGACTCAGTCGAGGAGGAGCCGTTGCTCGAACTCGACGACTTCTTGCCGGATTCGCGGCTGTCGGTGCGGTAGAAGCCGCTGCCCTTGAACACCACGCCGACGGAATTGAAGAGCTTGCGCAGCCGCCCGGAGCACCGCTTGCAGGTCGTCAGCGCGTCATCGGTGAAGGCCTGCACGATGTCGAAGCGATCGCCGCACTCGGTGCACTGATAGCTGTAAGTCGGCACGAAAAACCTCCGGATGATTGCAAACCTGGTTAGCACTCTAGCGTCTCAAGTGCTAGAACCGCCACGTGACATGTCTCATTCCCGAGGTGTCAGCGCGGACCGAGATCGATCAATCCCTGCCGGGGCGTGAGCGCGTGGTTCATCGGGACGTCGTGCGGATCGGCCGGTAGTTCGTCGAGGACTTCGGCGTCGCGCACGACCGCGATCAGCCGCGTGTGTGGGCCGCGGTGGCCCAGCGAACGATCGTAGAAACCGCGGCCCCGGCCCAGCCGCACGCCGCGGCGGTCCACCGCCAGCGCGGGCACCAGCACCACCGCGGCTTGGGCCAGGGTCGACGGCGGCAGCCATGGTTGTGGCGGTTCGAGCAGTCCCCATCGCGCGGTTGTCAGCGTGCCGGGCCGGTATTCGCCCCACGACAGCGGCAGCGGCGTGTTGTCGGCGGTGGTGCGCGCAACCGGCAGCAGCACTCGGCCCGCGCGGCGCAGCAACATGTCGAGCATTTCGATCGACCCCGGCTCGGTGCCCACCGGCACGTACGCGCAGACGGTGCTGCCGCTGGTCACGATGCTTTCCAGGGCTTCCAGCCGCTCGCACACCTGCCGAGCCTCGGCGGCGCGCACGTCGTCGGCAACGCGGCGCCGGGCGGCGAGCAGCTGGTCACGCAGCGCGGCTTTGCTGGTGGTCGCCATGCGTCAACCATGACAGCCGGGTCTTTGCACGCGCCACATCGACTCGTCGGAGCGGATGCGGGTTATCGTGTGAACAATGTCAAGCCCAAACGTGGTGGTGCCACGCACTGCGGTCGTGCCCGCCGCGGGTCTCGGTACCCGCTACTTGCCGGCGACCAAAACGGTCCCCACGGAGCTGCTGCCGGTTGTCGACACGCCCGGCATCGAGCTGGTGGCCGCCGAGGCGGCCGAGGCCGGCGCTGAGCGGCTGGTGATCATCACCTCGGAGGGCAAGGACGGCGTCGTCGCGCACTTCGTCGAAGACCTGGTGCTGGAAAGCACCTTGGAGGAGCGCGGCAAGACGGCGATGCTCGACAAGGTCCGCCGCGCGCCGCAGCTGATCAAGGTCGAATCCGTCGTGCAGAGCGAGCCGCTGGGCCTGGGGCACGCGATCGGCTGCGTGGAGTCGCGGCTGGCCGACGACGAGGACGCCATCGCGGTGTTGCTG
>DASTKA010000462.1:0-3703 GCA_035716165.1 Mycobacterium sp.
CTGGTCTATTTCTCCTCGGTGTCGGAGAACACCCACCGCTTCGTGGAGAAGCTGGGGATCCCCGCCACGCGGATACCGCTGCATGGCCGCATCGAGGTCGACCAGCCCTACGTCCTCGTCCTGCCCACCTACGGCGGCGGCCGGGCCACACCCGACCTCAACGCCGGCGGTTACGTCCCCAAGCAGGTCATCGCCTTTTTGAACAATGAGCACAACCGGTCGTTGATCCGCGGCGTCATCGCCGCGGGCAACAACAACTTCGGCGCCGAATTCGCCTATGCGGGCAATGTGATCTCGCGCAAGTGCGGCGTTCCGTACCTCTACCGCTTCGAACTAATGGGAACCCAGGACGACGTGGATGCCGTCCGCGCGGGCTTAGCCAACTTTTGGAAGGAACAGACGTGTCACCAACCGTCGCTGCAGAGCCTGTAACCACCGGAGCCCACGCGCTGCCGGGGGAGACGGATTATCACGCGCTCAACGCGATGCTGAATCTGTACGACGCGGACGGCAAGATTCAGTTCGACAAGGACCGCGAGGCCGCACATCAGTACTTCCTGCAGCACGTCAACCAGAACACGGTGTTCTTCCACAATCAGGACGAGAAGCTCGACTACCTGATCAAAGAGAACTACTACGAGCGCGAGGTTCTCGACCAGTACAGCCGCAACTTCGTCAAGACGCTGTTGGACCGCGCCTACGCCAAGAAGTTTCGGTTCCCGACGTTCCTGGGTGCGTTCAAGTACTACACCTCCTACACGCTGAAGACGTTCGACGGGAAGCGCTATTTGGAGCGCTTCGAGGACCGCGTGGTCATGGTGGCGCTGACGCTGGCCGCCGGCGACACCACCCTGGCCGAAAAGCTTGTCGACGAGATCATCGACGGCAGATTCCAGCCGGCCACCCCGACGTTCCTGAACTCGGGCAAGAAGCAGCGCGGCGAACCGGTGAGCTGCTTTCTGCTGCGCATCGAGGACAACATGGAGTCCATCGGGCGATCGATCAACTCCGCGCTGCAGCTGTCCAAGCGCGGCGGGGGAGTCGCGTTGCTGCTGAGCAACATTCGCGAGCACGGCGCCCCGATCAAGAACATCGAGAACCAGAGCTCCGGCGTCATCCCGATCATGAAGTTGCTCGAGGACTCGTTCTCCTACGCCAACCAGCTCGGGGCCCGGCAGGGCGCGGGCGCGGTATACCTGCACGCGCATCACCCGGACATCTACCGTTTCCTGGACACCAAGCGCGAGAACGCCGACGAGAAGATCCGCATCAAGACGCTGAGCCTGGGCGTGGTGATTCCCGACATCACCTTCGAGCTGGCCAAGAAGAACGAGGACATGTACCTGTTCTCGCCGTACGACGTCGAGCGGGTCTACGGCCTGCCGTTCGCCGACATCTCGGTGACCGAGAAGTACTACGAGATGGTCGACGACGCCCGCATTCGCAAGACGAAGATCAAGGCGCGCGAGTTCTTCCAGACGCTGGCCGAGCTGCAGTTCGAATCCGGTTACCCCTACATCATGTTCGAGGACACGGTGAACCGGGCCAACCCGATCGACGGCAAGATCACCCACTCGAACCTGTGCTCGGAGATCCTGCAGGTCTCCACGCCGTCGGTGTTCAACGATGACCTGTCGTATGCCAAAGTGGGCAAGGACATTTCGTGCAACCTGGGGTCACTGAACATCGCCAAGACGATGGACTCACCCGACTTCGCCCAGACCATCGAGGTCGCGATCCGCGCGCTGACGGCGGTGAGCGATCAGACCCACATCTGGTCGGTCCCCTCAATCGAGCAGGGCAACAACGAGTCCCACGCGATCGGGCTCGGCCAGATGAACCTGCACGGCTACCTGGCCCGCGAGCGCATCCACTATGGCTCCGCGGAAGGCGTCGACTTCACCAACATCTACTTCTACACGGTGCTCTACCATGCCTTGCGCGCCTCGAATCGCATTGCGATCGAGCGGGGTAGCAGGTTCGGTGGCTTCGAGAAGTCGAAGTACGCCTCGGGTGAGTTCTTCGACAAGTACACCGAACAGGTGTGGGAGCCGGCCACCCCGCGGGTCCGGGAGATCTTCGCCGAGGCCGGCATTCGCGTTCCGACGCAAGAGGATTGGCAGCGGCTGAAGGAGTCGGTGCAGCAGCACGGCATCTACAACCAGAACCTGCAGGCCGTCCCGCCGACCGGATCCATCAGCTACATCAACTACTCGACCAGTTCCATCCACCCGGTGGCGAGCAAGATCGAGATCCGCAAGGAAGGCAAGATCGGCCGCGTCTACTACCCGGCTCCCTACCTGACCAACGACAACCTGGAGTACTACCAGGACGCCTACGAGATCGGTTACGAGAAGATCATCGACACCTATGCCGCGGCCACGCAGCACGTAGATCAGGGGCTGTCGCTGACGCTGTTCTTCAAGGACACCGCCACCACCCGCGACGTGAACAAGGCGCAGATCTACGCCTGGCGTAAGGGAATCAAGACGCTGTACTACATCCGGCTGCGTCAGATGGCTTTGGAGGGAACAGAGGTCGAGGGCTGCGTCTCCTGCATGCTCTAAACCTCGAGCGTTCGGGCAGTCTGCCCAGGTCAGAAGCCGCGACGAGGTAAAGTGCTTGACGTGGTGAGAATTCCCCGACCTTCTATACCCCACCCAGCTGCCAAGCCTGGGGCCAAGGTCGACGCCCGCAGCGAACGCTGGCGTGAGCACCGCAAAAAAGTACGCAACGAAATCGTCGACGCGGCCTTCCGCGCCATCGATCGCCTGGGACCCGAGCTGTCCGTGCGAGAAATCGCCGAGGAGGCGGGCACGGCCAAACCGAAGATCTACCGGCATTTTCAGGACAAGTCCGACCTTTTCGAGGCGATCGGGGAGCGGCTGCGCGACATGCTGTGGGCGGCGATCTTCCCGTCCATCGACCTGAAAACCGACTCGGCCCGCGAGGTGATCCGGCGCAGCGTCGAGGAGTACGTGATCCTGGTCGACAAGCACCCCAACGTGCTGCGCGTGTTCATCCAGGGCCGGTCGGCGGCCACCCCGAAGGTCCTCAACGAGGGACGGGGCATCACGCTGGCGGTGGCCGACATGTTCGACAACGAGCTGCGCGAGATGGAGCTCGACCACGCGGCGGTCGAACTGGCCGGGCACGCGGCATTCGGCTGTGCCGCGTCGGCCACCGAGTGGTGGCTGGGCCCCGAGCCGGAAAGCCCGCGCTTGATGTCGCGTGAGCAGTTCGTCGCGCACCTGACGACCATCATGATGGGGGTAATCGTCGGCACCGCCGAGGCGCTGGGCATCACGATGGACCCTGACCTGCCGGTTCACGACATGGTGACGGTCAAGCCGGCCGCGGGCTGAGCTGGCGGCGGCGTTGACAACCGCCGCGGCCATCGATAACACTCGTCCAAGCCGATACCCTGGGTACCGGGTATCTGCGTCACCCGTGGCCGCCGCCAAGAGACGCCGGCTGACGCCGACCCGAGACAGGCCTGGATAGAAAGACCGATCGACAGTGACCGACGTCGTGACACAAACCGAAACAGTCCCAGAGGCCAACGCCCAGAAACCCGTGCACACGCGCGGCGTCATCATCGGGACAGGGTTCTCCGGTCTGGGGATGGCGATCGCGCTGCAGAAGCAGGGCATCGGCTTCGTCATTCTGGAGAAGGCCGGCGACATCGGCGGCACCTGGCGAG
>DASTKA010000463.1:0-2888 GCA_035716165.1 Mycobacterium sp.
TCCTCGGCGGGCACGGTCGGCAAGTATGTCGGCGACGCCAATGCTTCCGGCGCCATCCCGGTTCTGTCGCTGTACGGAATTCCCCACCGCGACTGTGGCAGCTTCGCCGCGGGCGGTATGGCGTCGGCCGACGACTACCGCTCGTGGATCGACGGCATCGCATCAGGCGTGGGCACTTCCCGGGCGGCGATCATCGTCGAACCCGATGCGCTCGCCATGGCCGACTGCCTGTCGGCCGATCAACGCCAGGAACGCTTCGACTTGATTCGCTATGCAGTCGACACGCTGACCCGCGATCCGAACGCGGCCGTGTATGTCGATGCGGGGCACCTGCGCTGGCATAGCGCTGACGACATGGCCGCCAGGCTCAACCAGGCCGGCGTCGGCCACGCGAGAGGTTTCAGCATCAACACCGCGAACTTCTTCACCACTGAGGACGAAATCGGTTACGGCGAAGCGATTTCGGGCCTCACGAATGGTTCGCACTACGTGATCGACACGTCGCGCAACGGTGCCGGACCGGCTCCCGACTCAGACCTCAACTGGTGCAACCCCAGCGGCCGGGCGCTGGGTACGCCGCCGACCGCGGCTACCGCCGGGGCGCACGCCGACGCCTACCTGTGGATCAAGCGCCCGGGTGAATCCGACGGAACATGCGGCAAGGGCGATCCGCCGGCCGGCAATTTCGTGAATCAGTACGCCATCGATCTGGTCCACAACGTCGGCCACTAGCAGGGCCTCGCGTCCGGCCCAGCCGTCGGCGTGGCGAGCAGGGTTTCAGATTCTCGACGCTTAATGGTTGCGAGTGGGTAACATTTCGCTATCTAAAGCAGATAAACGAGCATGCGGGCACGAGGCACCATGACGAGGAAGCTGGCGATGTTGGCGGCCTTCTCGACCTGCACTGCCTTAATGACGGCTTCCGGTGCGATCGGTAGTTTTGCTGCACGCGCCGACGATTCCGGGGCGGCGCTATTCAGCGGCATCAACCGGCTTCGCGATGCCTGCGGACCGATCGGCGATGACCCGCGTTTGACGGAGGCAGCGCAGCAGCATGCCGACGACATGCTGCGGAACGGGGTAAGCGGACACATCGGTTCCGATGGCTCTTCGCCGCAGGTGCGGATCGCGGCTGCCGGCTATCGGAGCACGTACTCGGGTGAGATCGTCTTCTGGGGCACCGGATCCGCCGCGACTCCCAAGGAAGCCCTCGATATGTGGATGCAAAGTCCGCCACATCGAGCGATCATCTTGAATTGTGCATATACCGCAGGCGGCTTCGCCACCGCCTGGGACGGCAACAAGATGACCGCCGTTGGCGACTTCGCGGCTCCGTAAGCGTGTTGCCATCAGGCTGCGCAGTCCGCAATCCGGTTCAGGCCTGGCTACCGGCCAGCTTTCGAGCCGTCAGAACCTCGATGTCTTGAAACGGCCGTCCCTCGGGCCGGATCAGGTCGTGGAACCACACTTTGGGGACGGAGGTGTAGGGGTGATCCCATGAGTCCCAGGGGAAGTAGGTCTGGGTCTTGCCCGCGACCAGGCCCCAGTTGATGGCCCCGACGTTGTGGCGCTTGGCAACCGGCAGGATTGATTCGACGGTGCTGCCCTGGGGTCGCGCCATGTATTCCGTGCACAGGATCGGCCGGCCCAGCGGGGTGAGCTCGTTGATCCGGTTCTCGAACGCCGCGGGGGCCGCGTAGGAGTGGAAGGTGATCACGTCGGCGTTGGCGAGCTGTATGTCGCTGATTGCGCTGCGGCCCTGCGGTTGTCCCCAATCCCCGCGCCACACACCACTTGTCAGCGGCTGGCTGGGGTCCACCGCCCGGGCCCACCGAAATACCTGGGGGAGGAGGTTTGTGACGAGCTGCTCCTTGTCGCTTCTTTCGACGTTGCGGTATGTGCGCGCGGGGTTGTCGGGCTCGTTCCACAGGTCCCAGCCCAAAACCCGGTTGTCGTTGCGGAATTGGGTCATTACCGCCGTGACGTAGTCGCGCATGACGGGGACGTAGCGAGGGTCGCCGAGCCGTTCGGCGCCCGGACTCTGCGCCCAGCCCGAGTTGTGCACCCCGGGCCTCGGCGCGCGCTGGCGACCCGCACGCGGTTGCGGATCCCAACACGAGTCGAAGAAGACGAACAGGGGTTTGATGCGATGGCGGGCCGCGATGTCGACGAATTGCCCAAGGCGCGTTTGGAAGCCACGCTGATCCGCCGCCCACAGCTGATCATGAAGGAACACGCGCGCGGTGTTGTGGCCGTAGAACTGTGCCCAGCCGAGCTCGGTATCGATGCGCCGGGGGTCAAACGTGTCGGGCTGAAACATCTCGAGCTGGTTGATGGCGCTCGACGGGATGTAGTTCGCTCCAACGAGCCAACCCTGCGCTTGATACCAGCGGCTGGCGCGGTCGGGGGACCACCGGCCAGCCTCCTCCGCGGAGGCCCGCGGTAGCCGGGCAACTGCGGCGCCTGCCGCCAGTAGCAGAGGGAGCTTCAGGGCCGTACGTCGTTCCACGATGTGACGATAAGTTTTCGGGGCGATTTCCCCGGGATTTGTTCAGCGCGTCGCGACAGCTTCAGCTGACGATTGTTACCGTGCCGTCATCGGCGCGGTCGAGCGGCGACCTTCGCTCTGATCGTGACCAATCCGTGACCCCGACCACCGGCGCGCCCGGACCGTCGCGAGGGACAAGCAAGTTAAGATACGGCCCCGCCGTACACCAAACTCATTGGCCGACAACGCAAAACGTTGCCGCTTCTCGGACGTCTAGCGCAGCTTGCGCCCGTGGTTGTCTTTGACGCTGCCGGTGAAGATCAAGATCGCGTCGACGATGGCCCAGACGATGACGCCGAGAAGGACTGGAAATCCCAGGAAACAAAACAAGCTGAAGAGA
>DASTKA010000464.1:0-2245 GCA_035716165.1 Mycobacterium sp.
ACCAGGTCCGTCGCGCCGGCGGTGATCGTCACCGCGGGTTCGCCGCGCGGGGCCGCGAGGTGGCCCCCCTGCACCGCGAAGTCGAAGCGGCGGCCGTCGATTTCGACGCGGCAGGTGACATCCAAATCCGGGGCGCCGCCGGGCTCGAAGGGCAGCAGGATTCCGGCGAGGAAGCCGTTGAGCGGCGAGGCCGGCCCGTCGTCGACCGGATCGAGCCGGTCCAACCCCAGCCAGGCGATGCTCCGCAGCACCGGCAGCCCCTTCTGCCAGCCCAGGTCGCTCAGCGTGTAGACGGTGCGCCCGATCGGGGCCGGTAGGTCGGTGCGGTCGACGAGCCCGGCGTCCTGTAACTCCTTGAGCCGCTCGGCGAGCAGGTTCGTCGCGATCCCGGGTAGCGCGCCGCGCAGGTCGCCGTAACGGCGGGGCCCGCCGACCAGCTCACGCAGGATCAGCAAGGTCCATCGCTCCCCGAGGATGTCGAGCCCGAGGGCGATAGGGCAGTTCTGGTTGTACTTGCGGGCGCGCACTCCTCCACTTTAGCAATGTCAGACATGTTTTTCAACTTTGTACTTGATTTATTTGTCTATTAGCTTTAGCGTCTTGTCCATGGGCTCCGAACCGAAACTCCGCAATCACCCCGTCGCCGCGCTCGCCGTCATCTGCCTTGGCGTCTTCGTCATCAGCGTCGACGCCACCATCGTCAACGTCGCCCTGCCGACCCTGTCGCGGGAACTGGGCGCCGACACCGCGCAGCTGCAATGGATCGTCGACGCCTACACCCTGGTGATGTCCGGGCTGCTGCTCTCGGTGGGCAGTCTGTCCGACCGCTACGGCAGGCGAGGGTGGCTGAATTCCGGGCTGGCGCTGTTCGCCGTCACTTCCGCGGTTGCGGCGCAGACGAATTCGGCCGACGCGTTGATCGCGGCGCGCGCGGCCATGGGGGTGGGCGCCGCGGTCATCTTCCCCACCACGCTGGGACTGATCACCAACATCTTCACCGACCCGGTGCCGCGCGCCAAGGCGATCGGGTTGTGGGCGGCCATGGTCGGTGTCGGGGTCGCTGTGGGACCGATCAGCGGCGGTTGGCTGCTCGAACACTTCTGGTGGGGCTCGATCTTCATGGTGAACATCCCGATCGCGGCGCTGGCCATCATCGGCGGCACGCTGTTCGTTCCGACCTCGCGCGACCCCGCGGCGCCGCACGTCGACGTTCCCGGCCTCATCCTGTCCGCGATCGGGATCACCACGCTCGTGTACACGGTCATCGAGGCGCCGACATGGGGCTGGACCAACGGCCGTACCGCGGCCGGATTCGGCCTCGCCACAATCGTTCTCGTCGTGTTTGCGCGATGGGAACAGCGCAGCACCCATCCGATGCTCGACGTCTCGGTGTTCGTCAACCGCCGGTTCTCCGGCGGCAGCCTCGCGGTGACCGCCGGGTTTCTCACCCTGTTCGGCTTCATCTTCGTCATCACCCAGTACTTCCAATTCATCAAGGACTACACGGCGTTTCAGGCCGGCGTGCGGCTGCTCCCGGTCGCCGCCTCGATCGCGCTGGCCAGCATCGTGGGGCCGCGGCTGGTCGAACGCGTCGGCACCACCGCCGTCGTCGTCGCCGGTCTCGCCGTCTTCGCCGCCGGCCTGGCCTGGGCTTCCACCGCCGACGCCGCCACGCCCTACATCCAGATCGCCACGCAGATGCTGCTGCTCGGCGGGGGCCTCGGCCTGACCTTTTCGCCGGCCACCGAGGCGATCATGGGATCGCTGTCCGTCGACAAGGCCGGTGTCGGCTCGGCCGTCAACGACACCACGCGTGAGCTCGGGGGCACGCTCGGAGTCGCCATCGCCGGCAGCATCTTCGCGTCCGTGTACTCCGGGCACCTCGGCGCGTCCACTCTCACGGGATTGCCCGCCGACGCCATGCGCCACTCGATGGCGTTGGCACACACGGTGATCCGTCAATTGCCGGCGCAGCAAGCCGGCCATGTGCGCGCCGCCGTCGATCGCGCGTTCCTGGACGGGCTGCGGGTCAGCTCGCTGGTGTGCGCGGGCATCGCGCTGGGCGCGGCGATCGTCGTCGGCTGGCTTCTTCCAGCCAGGGAACCGGCGCTTCAACGAGAAGGGGCACTGCGATGAGTAGGCGAATATTGGTCACCGGCGCCACGGGCAGGATCGGCGGCGCGGTCGCCGCCCAGCTGCTGGAACGAGGCGTCACCACCAGGGCGATGGTCCATCGTGACGACGC
>DASTKA010000465.1:0-2453 GCA_035716165.1 Mycobacterium sp.
CGATCCGGCCACGCTGTGGACGTTGATCGGCGGCCCAAGGATGTGGGAGCGGCGACCTACCGATGCCGAGTTCGGCCGCCTACGGGTGGGGGTGGGAACACAGCCGCTCGTATGTCGATTGGTCGCCCCGCAGCTTCCCCCGGAGAATCTGCGTGATCCGGTCACCGCCACGGCGCTTCGGCGCTTCTTGCAGGCGCATTCGACGGTTCGCGCTCCGGTCACGATCGGCCTGCGCGACGGGACCCTCGTGGCGATCGACGGCGATGGGTCCGAGGTCCGCGGGCTAGCACGAGCGATTCTCTGCCAACTCGCCGTGCTATATGCGCCCGATCAGGTGCTGATCGCCGCCGTCGCCGACGACGAGAGCCGCGGTCACTGGGAGTGGTTGAAATGGCTGCCGCACAACCAACACCCGGCGGATACCGATGAGGCCGGCCCGATGCGGATGATCTATTCGGGCGCGGCGCAGGCGCAGCATGCTCTGGCAGCGGTGCCGCGACCCGGCGTGCTGGTGGTGGTCACCGACCTGGCCGGAGGCGCCGCTCCGATCGCCGGCGCCACCACCATTTCGGTCGGCACCAGCCGCGACGGCGAACCGCTGAAGATTTCGGGGGCCGCCCAACCGGCGCCGGGATGGTGCCCCGATCGGATGTCGCCCATTGACGCGCTCGTTTGTGCCCGCCGGCTGGCCGGCTACCACGCGCGTGCGGGCCACCCGAGGGGCTCGGATCCCAATTGGGCGGAGCTGGCCGGGTTTTCCGATCTGGATCGTTTCGACCCGGTCGCTCGGTGGCGTCACCTACCGCGACTTCGGGTACCGATCGGAACCACCGGCGAGGGCGCCGCGGTCGAGCTGGACATCGGAGAGCCGGCCGAAAATGGGATGGGCCCACATGGGCTCTGCATCGGCGCAACGGGTTCGGGAAAATCGGAGCTGCTGCGCACCATCGCGCTGGGCATGATGGCCCACAACTCGCCGGAAGCACTCAACCTGTTGCTGGTCGACTTCAAGGGCGGCGCAACCTTTCTCGACTATGCGAGCGCACCGCATGTGTCCGCGGTGATCACCAACCTGGCCGACGATGCGCCGCTGGTGGCACGGATGCGCGATGCCCTGGCCGGTGAGATGAACCGTCGCCAGCAACTGCTGCGAACGGCGGGCTGCGTCAGCGTCGCGGCATACCAGCGCGCGCGCCGGGTTGGCGTGGCATCGACCCCGCTGCCCACGTTGTTCATCATCGTCGATGAGTTCTCCGAGTTGCTCAGCCAACAACCCGATTTCGGCGACATGTTCCCAGCGATCGGCCGCCTTGGCCGGTCGCTTGGCATGCACCTGCTGCTGGCCAGTCAGCGTCTCGATGAGGGCCGGCTACGCGGACTGGATGCCCACCTCTCGTACCGAATCTGCCTGAAAACGCTTTCCAGCGCCGAATCGCAAAGTGTACTGGGCAATCTTGACGCGTACCGGCTGCCGAACGCCCCCGGCGCCGGCTTCTTGCGCTTCGGCGGCGGTGAATCGATTCGCTTCCAGGCCGCCCTGGTGTCGGCGCCGTTGCCGGCGGATACGGGATCGTCGGTTGCGCCCGCGGGTTCGGTGCGGGTGTTCAGCAGCGGGAGCACCGGTGCCGTAACCCGCGCTGCCGACGCGGGCCCGAAACGGACCGTCTCACATGCCGTCCTGGCCCGGTTGTCCGGCCAGGGCCCGCTCGCGCATCGCGTTTGGTTGCCACCGCTCGGACGGGCGCCGGAGCTGCGCGCCGTGCTCGCCGACGTTGAATGCGCGCCGGGGAGCCTGGCCGTCCCCATCGGCATGGTCGACCGCCCCTTCGATCAGTGCCGCACACCGCTGATGGTCGACATGTCCGGGGCGGCAGGCAACGTCGCGATCGTCGGCGCACCTCGGTCGGGTAAGTCGACGGCGCTGCGCACGCTCATTACGGCCCTGGCGGCGACGCATGATCCTGCCGACGTTCAGTTCTACTGTCTGGATTTCGGTGGCGGGGTGCTGTCGACCGTGCACACGCTGCCGCATGTGGGTGCGGTCGCCGGGCGTGCGGAATCGCGTCTGGCCGGCCGGATAGTCGCCGAATGCGAGTCGGTTGTTCGTCGCCGTGAAGCGGTGTTCCGCGAGCATGACATCGCGTCGATCGCCCAGTACCGCCAGCGGCTCATGAGCGAAGACCCGTTCGGTGATGTCTTCCTCGTCGTCGACGGGTGGGCCACCGTGCGCCAGGAATTCGAATCGCTGGAGGAGTCGATCACAGCGCTTGCGGGGCAGGGTCTTTCGTTCGGCGTCCACGTGGTGTTGTCGGCTTCGCGATGGGCCGAGGTCCGGCCGTCGCTGAGAGACCAGATCGGCACCCGGATCGAGTAACGGCTGGGAGACCCCGCGGACTCCGAAATCGACCGCAAGGCCGCGCGGCATGTGCCGCGCGACAGTCCGGGCCGTGGTC
>DASTKA010000466.1:0-3459 GCA_035716165.1 Mycobacterium sp.
CACTTGTGCCGCAAGGTTTTCGATCATCGCCACGCCACCGGGCCTGCGGGTGCCGTGGGCTACCAGGATCAGTGCCATGAGGAGTCTTCCGGGTGGTCGATCGCGAGCCGGTAACCGCGCTTGACCACCGTCGCGATGATGTTCTTGTCGCCCAACGCCGTTCGCAGCCGCAGCACCGCGGTATCGACGGCGTGTGGATCGTTGCTGTTGCCGGGCAGTACCCGCAGTAAGTCGTTGCGTGCGACGACGTCGCCGGGGCGCTGCGCCAGGGCGCGCAGCGTAGCCATGCCCGATCCCGACAGGGACTTCACCGAACCGTCGACCAGCACGCAGGTTCCGCGGATCTCGAGGTGATGACCGGCCGCACGGATGGCGCATGACCGCAGGGGCGGGAGTTCCTGGGCGATGTGGCGGGCCAACGCCCCCAACCGCATGCGTTCGGGCGACGACGTCGGGATCCCCGCACGAATCAACGGCTGCGCGGTGACCGGGCCGACACACATCGCGTGCACGTCGCTGCGAAGTGCTTGCAACAGTTGCTCTTCGATGCCCAACTCTCGGCTGCGTTCCAGCATCGCCGCGCCGGCGGGTGCGGAGGTGAAGGTCACCGCGTCGAAATGCCGACGCGCGACCGAGGCGACGAGTTGGTCGAAATCGCCGCCGGCCGGGGTCGGCTTCCAGCGGTACACGTGAATGGGCACCACCTGCGCGCCCGCCGATCGCAACCCGTTGATGAAGTCCGGGAACGGATCCCACCCGTCGGCCGCACCGTGCAGCTGGACGGCGATCCGCTTACCGGCGACATCCGACTCGAGCAGGTACCGCAGGACTTCGCGGGACGATTCGGATTTCGGGGACCACTCCTCGTGCAGACCGGCGGCGCGCAACGCCCCGGTGGCCTTCGGGCCACGGGCCACGATCCGAGACTTGGAAAGCGACGCCAGCAGTTGGGTGGCCAGACCCCAGCCGTCGGCCGCGGCGACCCAGCCGCGAAAGCCGATGCCGGTGTGCGCCACCAAGATATCGGGGGGCTGGGCGATCACCGCTTCGGTATGGTGTTGCAAATCTTCGTCTTCGGGCAGCGCGATGATGTTGATGGCCGCCGCGCTGGAGACCTCGGCGCCGTTGCGGCGCAGCAACGCGCACAGCTCCTCGGCGCGGTTCGCCGACGTGACGGCGATCCGGTATCCGGTCAGCGGCGCTGAGTCTGCTGGGGCCAGTGGCGGGGCCATATGACCTGTGTATGCCAGCGACGTTTCGGTTGCGTTACCGGTCAATTGCCCTGGCATTGCCCCTGTTGCGAGTCCGCTCACACACGTGCCGCCTCGGTTCTCGGCGCCGACCCGGACAGGTCCGGTGCCGGCGCGGGCCGGCGCACATAGACCATCCAGGTCATGGTCGCTGCCACGACGTAGGAAGCCAGAAACACCCAGTACGCCGACGTTTCCGCGCCGGTGCTCAGGTAGGACTGGCGCAACGCCAGGTTGATTCCCACGCCGCCGAGCGCGCCCACGGCGGAGCAGATGCCGATCAGCGATCCCGAATTCGCACGGGCCCAATGACGACGTTCGTCCTCGCTCATGTCCAGGGAGCGGCTGCGCGCCTCGTAGACCGAGGGGATCAGCTTGAACACCGACCCGTTGCCCGCGCCGGACAGGATGAACAGCACCATGAAGCCGGTGACGTAGCCGGCCATGCTGGTGGAGTGCGTCTGGGCGTGGTGATCATCCAAGGCGCTGACGGTGACCAGGAGCCCGGCGGCCAGCGTCATGCCGGCGAGGACGCCCAGGGTGACGCGGCTGCCGCCGATGCGATCGGCCAGCCGGCCACCGTAGATGCGCGCCAGTGAGCCCAGCAGGGGACCGAGGAAGGCCAACTGCGCGGCGTGCAGCGCCGCATGCTTTGGGCTTTCCCCACTTGCTGTGAAGTTGACCTGCATCACCTGCCCGAAGGCGAACGAGAAGCCGATCCAGGAGCCGAAGGTGGCGATGTACAGCAGCGAGATCACCTGAGTGTCGCGCTCGAACAGGATCGAGCGCATGGTGCTCAACTGCGTGCCATGGTGGATGTTGTCCATGCACAGCGCGGCCGCGATGCCGACGGCGACCAGCAACACCAGGTACACCGCGCACACCAAGTACGGCGCCTCGTGCCCTGCGGTGGCCAGCACCAGAAGGCCGACCAACTGGATCAACGCCACCCCCAGGTTGGCCACGCCGGCGTTGACGGCCAGCGCGGCGCCCTTGAGCCGCTGCGGGTAGAACGCGTTGACGTTGGCCAGCGAGGCCGCGTAGTTACCGCCCCCCAGCCCGGTCAGGGCGGCGCAGAGCACGAACAGCCACAGTGGCAGACCGGGATTGGCCAGCAACGCGATCGTGCCGGCCGTCGGGATCAGCAACACGAAGGCCGAAAACGCCGTCCAGTTGCGGCCGCCGAAGGCGGCGATGCCCAGGGTGTAAGGGATCCGGGCGCACCCACCGACCAAGGTGGCCACCGCGCCCAGCAGCAGCTTGTCGCCGGCGGAGAAGCCGTAGACGGCCCCCGGCATGAACAGCGCCATGACTGGCCACAGGGTCCAGATCGAAAACGCCACGTGGTCACCGGCGATGGTGCAGAGCAGGTTGCGCCGGGCGACCTTCTTGTTGCCGGCTTCCCAGGCCGCCGCGTCTTCCGGATTCCAGTCCACGACGCGGTGATTGCGGCCCAGCCGATCGGTGGTCGGCTTTGCGCTCATGCTCGCGGACCACCCGGTGAGATTGCTTGTGTCCGTCCGGGTTTCAAGCCAATGGGCAATGGCGGCTCGACGGCGTCCCGCCGGTTGGCGTGCATTCAGATCCCTCTCGTCAGGCCCACAACCGCGCATCTGGCCGCGCCAGGACTCATCGCGCTCAACCCGGTATCGGGAAAGCGGTTCGGAGACTGGCTTTCGGCGCTTGGGCGCCCCGGATGAAGGGCATGCCCCGCCGTACGGTCCGATGCTCACATTTACGACGCGAGCGGGTCAACCGGAACGGGCCGATACCGCCTGTTAGTTGTTTACCAGTTGTCTGGTAAGTCCCTGAGGGGCAACCGGTCTGCGAGAGTGCGCCTCACGCCGCACGAATGGGGCTGCCATCAAGTGATTTCACGCATACGCCCACCCTCTTGTGAGCCGCAATACACTTCCGACGCGAGGAAGCGTCAGGCGATGCGTACTAGGAAAACGGCCAACTCGTGGCGGCGGAATGCGCGCCCACCAGGGCCCGGGGCCGCGCCCAGTGCAGTCGCACCGCCTGGCCTGGCCGCACCTGGGCGATCTTGTCGACGTCCTCGTCGATTACCACACCGATCACCGGGTAGCCGCCCGTGACGGGATGGTCGGGACCAAGGATCACCGGTAATCCGTTGGGCGGCACCTGGATTGCGCCGCGGGTAGCGCCCTCGCTGGGCAGCTGCCGGTCCGGGTAGCAGTGCTGCAGT
>DASTKA010000467.1:0-12711 GCA_035716165.1 Mycobacterium sp.
CGCACCCACCGGCACGATGACGGCGTTCTTCACGGCTTGCGCCTTGACCAAACCCAGGATTTCGGTGCGGAAGTCGTCTCGGCGGTCCGACCACCGCAGGCCGCCACGGGCCACGGGACCGAACCGCAGGTGCACGCCTTCGACCCGCGGCGAGTAGACGAAGATCTCGTACTTGGGGCGCGGCAGTGGCAGCTCGTCGACCAGCTGAGCGTCCAGCTTGATCGCCAACACATTGCGCGCCCGGGCCGAACCCTCGCGTGTCACAAAGTAATTGGTCCGCAACGTGGCCTGCACCAGGGATGCGAAGGCACGCAGAATGCGGTCGGTGTCCAGGCTCACCAGCGCGTCGATGTCGGCGGCCACGGCCGCGGCGGCCGCCTGGGCGTCGCGGTTCGTCGATGAATCGGTGCTGGGGTCGAACAGCGCCTCGAAGAGGGCGACCAGTGAGCGCGCGGTCGAAGGGTGCTCGTTGAGCACCGACTCGATGTAGGACTGGCTGTAGGGAAAGTTCGCCTGCCGCAGATACTTTGCGTATGTCCGCAACAACACGACCTGCTGCCAACGAAGGCCCGCGCGCATCACCAACTCGTTGAACCGGTCGATCTCGAGGCGGCCCTGCCAGATCGCGGTGACCGCGTCGGCGAACCGCTCGGCCATCGCGTCGCGCTCGGCTTCCGTCGAGGCCAGCCGGATGGTCGGGTGCGGTGAGATCTTGAACTGGTAGATCCACACCGGCAGCCCGTCGGAACGGTTCACCGTGAACGGCCGCTCCTCGAGCACCACCACACCCATGCTCTGCAGCATCGGCAGCAGCTGGCTCAGCGAGGCGGTGCGTCCGCCCAGGAACCAGGTGAGCTGGGCGGACCCGTCCGCGCTTTCGGTGAATACCAGCTTGACCACATCGTCCTGCAGCGCATTGATGATGGCGATGTGGCCGATGGCATCGGCCGGGGTGACGGCCTGCTTGTAGGCCTCGGAGAAGGCCGCCGCGTAGTACTCGGCGTCGGCATGCCCCACGGAACCGTCCGCGGCGGCGGCGGCGAGCCGGTCGGTCCAGGTTCGCGCCGCCTCGCTCAGCAGCGCCTGAATGCGGACCCGGTTGTCTTCGGAAACGTCGACCGGCGGGGCGTCGGGACCCTCGGAAGGCAGCCGGACCATGAAATGCATGAGGGCCCAAGGTGATTCGCTGACCCGCGCCGTGAATTCCAATCGGGTGCCACCGAACTCGTGGACCAGGATGTCCTCGATCTGCAGCCGCACCGCCGTGGTGTAGCGGTCGCGCGGCAGATACACCAGGCAGGAAACGAAGTACTGCAGGCGGTCGGCACGCAGGAACAACAACGCATTTCGTTGCGGTCCCAGATCCACCACCGCTTTGGCCATCGCCAGGAGCCGTTCGGCGCTGAGCGTGAACAGTTCCGAGCGGGGAACGGTTTGGATGACGTCGAGCAACAGCTGACCCGGGTGGATCGGATCATTGTCGGCCATTGCCAGCGCCTCACGGACCCGGTGCGAAATCATCGGGATTTCCAGGACGTCGGCGTTCATGGCGGCCACCGTGAACAGTCCGACGAAACGGTGCTCGATCACCGCGCCGTCGACGTATTCACGCACCGCGATGGCGTACGGGTAGGCGCCGTAGCGCAGATAGCTGCCCACCACCGACTGCGCGAGCACCAGCAATCTGTCGTCGTCGGTCAGCCGGGGGCGGGATCCGGTGCGGGTGCGCAGGACGCCGAGGCCGGGCGATCCGTCGCCGGAGACCTGACCGTCGTGCACGTGGCAGCGCTGATAGCCGAGCAGAAGGAAGTTGCCGTTGCCCAGCCAGCGCAGCAGCGCGGCGACGTCATCGCGGTCCGGCGCCGAGAAGTGCTCATCGGTGTTGGCCTCGACGCGCGCGGCCATATCGTCCAGGACGGCGATCAAGGATGACGCGTCGCTGGCGACCTGTTGAACGTCGGCCAGCACCTTGGGCAGCAGCCTTTCGACCTCGGCGAGTCCCTTGCTGTCGACCGACGGCAACAGCTGCACGTGGATCCAGGCCTCGCCGTCATAGGGCGATGCGCCTTGCGGTTTCGCCTGGACGCGCAGCAGGTCACCGTCGGGGCTGCGCTGCACTTCGAACACCGGCGTCATGATCGCCGCGTACGGGACACCGAGCCGGTGCAGCAGCACGGTGACGGAATCCATCAGCATGCCGCCGTGATCGGTGACCACTTGCAGCGCCGGGCCGAACCCGGCCGGGTCTTCGGCCGAATACACCGCGACGCGGCTTTCGCCGTCAGGCCGGTGCAGGCCCAGGCGGTAGTGGGCGCTCAGCATGGCCGGGGTCAGGATCGCCGCCGGCACGGTGAGATCGATGGGCCTTGTTTCCGCGCCCCCGGCTTCGTCGCTATGGGGCCCGCGATAACTCTCTACGTAGGCTGTCGAGATCCACTCGGGAATGTCCCGCTGCTCGGTGAAGGTCGTCCACGGCTCGAGATCGTGTCTGGATCCGGGATCGATCGTCATGCCGATAGCTCCCAACTGGCGACGGTGTCAGTGCGCTCGGTTGCCCCACGCCGTGGCGATGCGGGGCAGAGCTGACATTAGTCGCGCGTCAGCTTGCGGTGGGTCACTCTGTGCGGCCGTGCCGCATCGGCACCGAGTCGTTCGACTTTGTTCTCCTCGTACGCGCCGAAGTTCCCCTCGAACCAGAACCACTTGGCCTCGTTGTCGTCGTCGCCCTCCCACGCCAGGATGTGCGTGCACGTGCGGTCGAGGAACCAGCGGTCGTGCGAGATCACCACCGCGCAGCCGGGGAACTGCTCAAGGGCGTTCTCCAGCGAACTCAGCGTCTCGACGTCGAGGTCGTTGGTCGGCTCGTCGAGCAGGATGAGGTTTCCGCCCTGCTTGAGCGTCAGCGCGAGGTTCAGCCGGTTGCGCTCGCCGCCGGACAGCACGCCGGCCGGTTTCTGCTGATCCGGCCCCTTGAACCCGAAGGCCGACACGTAGGCGCGCGACGGCACCTCGGTCTGGCCGACGACGATGTGGTCCAGCCCGTCAGAGACGACTTCCCAGACGTTCTTCTTGGGGTCGATACCGGCGCGCGTCTGGTCGACGTAGCTGAGCTTGACGGTCTCGCCGACCTTGACCGTGCCGCTGTCCGGCTGCTCGAGGCCGACGATGGTCTTGAACAGCGTGGTCTTGCCGACCCCGTTCGGGCCGATGACGCCGACGATGCCGTTGCGCGGCAGGGTGAAGGACAGATCCTTGATGAGCGTGCGGCCGTCGTAACCCTTGTCGAGGTGGTCGACCTCGACCACGACGTTGCCCAGCCGCGGACCGACCGGGATCTGGATCTCCTCGAAGTCGAGCTTGCGCGTCTTCTCAGCCTCGGCGGCCATCTCCTCGTAGCGCTGCAGCCGCGCCTTGCTCTTGGCCTGACGCGCCTTGGCCCCGGAGCGCACCCACGCCAGCTCCTCGGTCAACCGCTTCTGCAGCTTGGCGTCCTTGCGTCCCTGCACCGCCAGCCGCTCGGCCTTCTTCTCCAGGTACGTGGAGTAGTTGCCCTCGTAGGGGTAGGCGCGGCCGCGGTCCAGTTCCAGGATCCATTCGGCGACGTTGTCCAGGAAGTACCGGTCGTGGGTGACCGCCAGGATCGCGCCCGCGTAGGAGGCGAGGTGCTGCTCGAGCCACTGCACGCTTTCGGCGTCCAGGTGGTTGGTGGGCTCGTCGAGGAGCAGCAGGTCGGGCTTGGACAACAGCAGTTTGCACAGCGCGACGCGGCGACGTTCACCACCGGACAGATTGGTCACCGGCTCGTCGGGCGGGGGGCAGCGCAGCGCGTCCATGGCCTGCTCCAGCTGCGAATCGAGGTCCCACGCGTCGGCGTGGTCGAGCTCCTCCTGCAGCCGTCCCATCTCCTCCATCAGCTCATCGGAGTAGTCGGTGGCCATCAACTCGGCGACCTCGTTGAAGCGGTCGAGCTTGACCTTGATCTCGCCCAGGCCTTCTTCGACGTTGCCGCGAACGGTCTTCTCCTCGTTCAGCGGCGGCTCCTGCAGCAGGATCCCGACGGTCGCGTCGTTGGCCAAGAAGGCATCACCGTTGTTGGGCTTGTCCAGGCCCGCCATGATCCGCAAGACGCTCGACTTGCCGGCGCCGTTGGGGCCAACAACACCGATCTTGGCGCCTGGATAGAAGCTCAACGTGACGTCGTCCAGGATCACCTTGTCGCCGTGCGCCTTGCGGACCTTTTTCATCGTGTAGATGAACTCAGCCATGCCGCGGTTGTGCCTTTCTGGTCTGCAGTGATCTCGCGGACCATCCTAGGCATCGCCCGACGGCGGGCTGAGCCGACAGTGGTCAGGCCACTGCCGCCTGTTCGATTTCGGCGCCCGGTGGGGTGGTTGCTGAGCGGCTGTCCGTGGCTTCGGAGGCTTCGCTACAGGCGGCCCCGGGCACGTCGTCCTGGCCGGGACCGGTGTATCCGGGCTTCTCGATGCGCACGATGGCGCGTGATACGTCGGGCCCCACCGACGTCGCGCGCATCTCCAGCGACGACCGACGGTTGCCGTCGCGGTCCTCGTACTCGCTGGTGTACACGTGGCCGACCACGATCACCGGGGCACCCTTGGCCAGCGCGGCGCCCACTCCGGTGACCAACTTGCCCCAGCAATTGACGTTGAGGAAAAGCGAGTTGCCCGGCTCCCAGCCCCCGTCGGCGGTCCGCCGCCGCGAGTTGCTGGCTACCCGGAACTTGATGACCTCCTGGGTGCCGACCTGCCGGCGCTCGGGGTTGCTGACGATGTGACCGACGACGGTAAGTGAGGTTTCGAACATTGACTGATCCCTTCTCGATTGCTTTGGCTATGGCGCCAGTAGGCGCGGCGGTACCGACGAACACCACGGGAAACAGCGCGGGCCGGCCGTCGCTGTGGAGGAAACCGCGACTGTGGATGAGTCGGGATCAGTCAGGATCCGGGCCGGACCGCTTGGCCGTCTCGCCGTGCGCCAGCTGGGCCAGCATCGCGTTGTAGGCCATCAGCTCGGCGTCCTCGTCGCGATCGGCGGCCCGGTCCAACCGCGTGGCGGTGCGGCGATCGCTGCGCGCCCACTGGATGAGCAGCGCGAGCATGACGATCACCAGGGGGAATTCCCCCGCCGCCCAGGCGATGCCCCCGCCCAGGCGCTGATCGCCCAGCAGATCGGTGTGCCAACTCAGGCCGAGCGAGCGGTAATAGTCGGCGCCGAGCACCTTCTTCGTGCCCATCAGCACCACCCCGAAGAAGGCGTGCAGCGGCAGCGATGCGAACACCACCGCGACCTTGGCCAGCGGCGGGATCGGTCGCGGCGTCGGATCCACCCCGATCACTACCCAATAGAACAGGTAGCCGCTCAGCAAGAAGTGCAGGTTCATCGCCAGATGCCCGGCGTGACTGCTGGCGGTGATGTCGAAGAGGTTCGACAGATACAGCCCATAGAACCCGGCGACGAACAGCACGGTGGCCACCACCGGGTTGGTGAGGAACCAGGAGAAGCGGCTGTGCAGCGCGGCCAGCAGCCATTCCCGCATGCCCGGCGGATCGTCACGGCCGGCCGCGGGCAGCGCCCGCAAGGCCAGGGTGACCGGGGCGCCCAGCACCAGCAGGATCGGGATCAGCATCGACAGGCACATGTGGACCACCATGTGCATGCTGAACATCGCCGGCATGTAGCGGCCGACACCCGACGACGTCGCGAACAGCAACACCAGGCAGCCGAGCAGCCAGGAGACAGTTCGGCCGGGCGGCCATTTGTCGCCGCGGCGGCGCAGCCGCACCAACGCCGCCACATACAGCGCGGCGAAGATGACGGCCGCGGAACCGAAGATCAGGTCGAAGCGCCAATCGAACAGGATGCCCGCCACCGTGGGTGGCCCGTCGAAGTCATATCCGATTTCGGCCTCGGGAATCGACGGCAGCCGGGCCGGTGGTGGTGGCGGCGGGGTGCGGCCCAGCCCGACGGCGATGCCGAAGGTGAGGCCGAAAACGGCGGCCTCGATCAGCGTCAGCCGCAGCAGCGCGCCACGCGCGCGGGCCGGAGTTGGATCCGCTTGCAGCGCAGCCACACTCACGCGTCGCTGGCGCCAGCCGAGCCCGCCCAGCAGGCACAGCGCGACGAACTTGGCGGTGACCAACCGCCCATAGTCGGTGCTCAGCAGGTCGGACGGCTGCACGCGCACCAGCGCGTTGACCAGTCCGCTCAGCGCCATCGCCACCCAGCACCACAACGCGATCATCGAGAAACGCCGGGCGGCCAGCCCGAGGTGACCACCGCCGCGCAGAGCGTGGGCAAGCAGGGCGAGCAGGCCACCGGCCCACAGGCTGGCGGCGATCAGGTGGATCAGCAGGCCATTGGTTGCCAGGTCGTGCGAACCGCCGGCCGACGAATGACCGGTCAGGCCGAGCGGAATCAGCGTCATCACCGACGCGGCGACCAGCACCGGCGTCCACGACCAGCGCAGCACCGACAGGCTGGCCACCGTGATCACCGCGGCCAGGATCGCGGTCCAGCGCCAGGCTGAGGCGTTGGCGATCAGGCCCGCCAACGACCACATCCGCACCGGGGGAATGTCGGCGACGGGATGGCCGGACACATCGGAGATGGTCAGTGGGACCAGCAAGGCCGCGCATACCGCCCACACCCCCGACGCCGCCGTCCCCAACCGAAGCGCCCGGTAGCCGTCCGCGTCGAGGACGCCGCTGCGCTGCGGCGGCACCAAAAAAGCGGCGAACAGAAACGACCCCACCGCGAGCACCGCGGCGATCTCGCCCGCCGCGCGGACGAAGGGCAGCCCCAGGGTCGTCACCTGACCCGGGTCGGGCAGGCCCGTCACGCTCAGCGCGCTGGCCAGTGATAGCGCCCCGATGCCGGCGGCGGTGCATCCGGCGAGTACGGCGACCCCGGCCAACACCGGCCAGACCAGCGCGCGACGCTGGGCAGAGGCCTCGGTCGAGGCCTTACCGGCGGGCGGGGCGACGGTCATCCATCCAGGGTATGGGCGGGCTTGCCGGCTACCGGGTCTGGCCGTCCAGAAGGTCCCGACGCGCCTTGGCCTCGCGGGCCAGGAACTGATCGCGCGCGATCCGTCCCACGTAGTCGAAGTCGTGCAGGATGTCGCGCAGCTCGTGCAGGAAGGCACCCCGCCTTTCGGCCAGGTCCGGTGCGGGTGCGATCAGGTCTTGGTCCTCGACCACCTGGCGCGCCGTAGCGAACAGCAGCGTCGACACCGATTCACTGCTGCGGATCCGGGTCTGCGCCACATACTGCCGGCCGACGCCGAGTGCCAAGTTCGTCAATTCCTTCTTGCCGATGTCCGCCGGCGCGTCACAAAGCACGTCGGCGACGATCTCATAGGCCTCGAAGAACACCCGCAACATCGCTTCCGCCATCAGCGGACGCTTGGCGAACAACAGCGCATCGATCTCGTCACCTCCGGCGGTGACGTGGGCTTCCCAATTGTTGTGCCAGGCCATCTCTTCGGCGATGTTGTCCCGGAAGGTCGCCGAGTCCGCGAAATAGAAGTCGAACTTCAGCAGATCGCGCAGCCGCATCGCCTGGGCCCAGAAGGCCTCCATGCGGTCGCCGTCAGCATGGCGCGCATGGGCCAGGGCGAGCTCGACGATCGAGGTTTCCAGGAAGGCGTGGATCACCGAGTTGCGGTAGAACGCCGCGGCGTGCTGTTCTTCGGGCGCGATGCGCCACACCGGTTCCCGGCCGCCGTCCACCCGGGTGATGGGGTGCCCGTTGGACAGTGCGTCGACAGCCGCGCGCACACCGTCGTGCGTGCGCAGCCGCAACGCGCTGGTGGACATCGGATTGTGCTTGCGTTCAAGGTAATCCAGCGAGTCCTGCAGGGTGTGGTGCAGCTGGCCGAGCGTCAATGCCGCGCCGCGTGTGGTCAGCAGCAATGCGCACACCAGACCCGTCGCCGTCACCGGGGTGGCCTGCAGGATCCGCCAGGCGACTTCGAACGACATCTTCTGCAACGCAAGCCGTTTGGCGTCCGGGTCGTCGGCCAGTGGGCCGTGCGGTGCGCCCAAATAGTGGCGCATCGAGACGGCTTCGGGGAATCGGACGTAGATCTTGCCGTAGTTGCGTTCACCCTGCGCGCGGATGAAGTTGTACAGCCAGCCCACGCCTTCGGCTGTCTTCTCACCGCCGCGGGCGTAGGCGGCGTATTCGGCGGTCTCGTGCAGCTGGTCGAAGCTGATCGAGACAGGTTGCAGCAGAATGTCTTCGCTGCGGCCATCCAGGTAGGCGTCGGCAACGTAGGCCAGCAGTCCGAGCTTGGGGGGCAGCATCTTGCCGGTGCGCGAGCGGGTGCCTTCGATGGACCAGCTCAGGTTGAACCGCTTTTCGACGATATAGCCGACGTATTCGCGCAGTACGTACTTGTAGAGCTGGTCGTTGCCGATGTTGCGGCGAATGAAGATGACACCCGAACGCCGCAGCAGGGGCCCCATCGCGCCGAAGGACAGGTTGATGCCGGCGAACACGTGCACCGGCGGTAATCGGTTCTCCTGCATGGCGACCGGCACCACCGCACCGTCGATGTAGGACCGGTGGGAGAACAACAACACCGCCGGGTGAGCTTCCAGGCCGGCCCGCATCGCCGCAACCTGATAACCGTCGTAGTCGATCTCGGGATCGAACCCGCGACTGAGCATCCTGCCGAGAACCCCGACGAGGTCGACCGACGCCCTGCTCCAACCGGTCGCGAGTTCGTCGAGCATCTTCCCGGCCTCGTCGACGGTAGCGCCGGAAATTTTGGCCAGCCCGGCGCGGAACCGGTTGGAGGCCAGGATTTCCGGCTTCACCAACCGCGGTGACTTGTACTGCGGTCCGAGGATCCGATACTCGACGCGCTCCATCGCCAAGATGGCGCGGCGGATGACGAACTGGGCGAAGTCGTACTTGTCATCTCCGACGGTGGTGTCGCGCCATTGCCGGCGCAGTTCGCAGACGGTGGCCGCCTCGCCGGCCACCACCCGTGCGCGCTGGGGAGCGGTCCGCACGATCTGTTCTTGCCGACGTTGGTTGGGGTGGTAGGGATCCCGGCCGGGGAGCAGACCGGCCAACTTGGCGACTCGGCCACGGTCCGGCTCCGGCAGCCAGAACACCCGCACCGGCACAATCGACCGGTCTTCTCCGGATTCGAGCTGTTCGGCCAGGGCTGTCAACGCTTCCGGCGGCGCGTCGAGCGCAGGTAGTTGCATCAAGCCGAAGTTCGCTCCCGGATGGCCGGTGCGTTGCTGCTCCATCCACGCAGTCACCAGGTCCATCTCGATTGGCGACGCCATCGACGCCAATACCAGCGAGTCGGTCCCGGCAAGGATCGCGCTGCTATCCGCGGCCGGTTGGGTCACGGATTTCCTCGGGGCGGCGAATCCGGTGGCTCGGCACTGGCGGCCGCCGTGGTGGCGGGTCGTTGCGCCTCGCCGTCTTTCAGAGCGGTCTGGGATTCGTGTGGATTTGCTTGTGGCGCATTGGCTTTCGACGCTGTCTTTTTCGCCGGTGCCTTCTTCGCGGCCGCCTTCTTGGCTGCGGCCTTCTTCGCCGGTGCCTTCTTCGCCGGTGCCTTCTTCGCGGGCGCCTTCTTCGCGGCCGCCTTCTTCGCGGGCGCCTTGGCGGTCCGGTTCCGCGCCTTATCGGCCGACTTCTTCTCGGCGTAGAGGTTGACCTCGGGCAGTTCGTCGACGGGCCAGTTGGCGAGCGTATCCAGATAGAGCTGGCGCACTTCGGCGATGCGCTCCGGCAGCGTGTCAAGCGTCCAGTCCTGCACCGAAATCGGCGGAAAGACCGCGACGTCGACGGTGCCCGGGTTGATGACCGTCGAGTTCCTCGCGGCGACCAGCTCGGCGTTGCGGATCACGATAGGAACGATCGGGATGCCCGCGGCCATCGCAAGACGAAATGGTCCCTTTTTGAACGGTCCGACCTCGGTGGTGTCCAGTCGGGTGCCTTCCGGTGCCATCACGATGGAAAGCCCGTTCTTGGCTCTCTCTTCGACGGTGCGCATCGTCTCCAGCGCTGAGGCCGAATCGTCTCGGTCGATGAACACACCGTCCAACGCCTTTCCGAGCAGGGCCATGATCGGATTCTTCTGAAGCTCCTTCTTGGCCACCGCAACCCAGTTGTCGTTGACTAGCGCACCGGCGATGACCGGATCAACCTGATTGCGGTGGTTGTAGATGAAAACGGCCGGACGTTGCGCGGTCAGATTCTCTTTCCCGACCACATTGAGATGAACACCGGTGGTCGCCAGCACGGTTTGGGAAAAAATGGAGGTAAAGAAATTGGCGCCCCGCCGCCGGCTACCGGTCAGCACACCCATCGCCACTGCGCCGGCCCCGACAGGGACAATCGAACCGAGTCCGGCAAGGGTGCGCACCTGCCGGCGCAGACCCACGGGACCTCGGCTGCTGAATCTCAGGATCGGCCAGCCGCGGCGCTTGGCCACCGCGGCCATCTTCCCTTCGGGATTCGTCGGCCGCGGATTGCCGACCAGATACATCAGGGAGACGTCCTCGTCACCGTCGGCGTAAAAGTAGCTGTCCTTGAGATCGATGTCGTGCTCGGCGGCAAAGCGTTGTACCGCACCGGCTTTGCCGGGGCCCCACAGGATCGGCTTCGCGACGCGACCGGTGAGGATGCCGTCCTCGGTGGTCTCGAACTTGTTGGTGAGCATGTTGGGAATGCCCAGGAAACGCGCGACGGGGTTGACCTGGATGGTCAGCGCCGAAGAGCTGAGCACCACGGTGTGGCCGCGGGCCATGTGAGCACGCACCAAGTCGCGCATCTCCGGGTAGATCCGGGATTCGATCCGCTGGACGAACAGCCGCTCGCCGATCTCTTCCAGGTCGTCGAGCAGTCGCCCGGTGAGCGCCGCGGCGGCCTTGCCAATGAGGTCCTCGAACTCGATACGACCCAGGGTGTGGCTCAGGCCCGCCTGCACCATGCCGAGCAACTCCCCCACGCCCATGTCGCGGCGGAGCAACCGCTCCTGGGTCAAGATGATCGCGGTGAACCCGGCGACCAGCGTGCCGTCCAGGTCGAAGAACGCGCCGATCTTCGGTCCCGCGGGGCTGGCCATGATCTCGGCCACCGAACCGGGCAACCGCATGTCCGCGCCGGAGGTTTCGCCCTTGTCCCCCGACTCCTCTGAGGCGCTCACGAGCCCGCCACCGATCGAGTAGACACGGCCGGCTCGGTGAACGAGGCGGGCATCGCTTGCGGTGGTGGATCACCGGCCAGCGCCAGGATCTCGTCGAAACCCTGCAGCAGGCATTGGGCGAACAACGCCTCGTTCCGCACGGCGGCCCTGTCGTAGCGCACAGTGATGGTGCACCAGCCGCCCCGCGAAATCAGCACCACCATCATCGCCACGCCGGGCAGCGGACCTATACCGTACTGCCGCAGCACTTTTGCGCCCGCAATGTAGGTGTCTCCCGGGAAGACAGGGACATTGCTGGCCTGCACATCGGAGCCGATCACCGAGCCGGTGATCCCCTCCAGCACGGCGGTCGGCAGAACGCTGAGCACCGGGGCTATCGAGCCGATGATGTTCATCGCGGGCTCGTCGCGGCGCTGCGTCATCTGAGCGCGGATCTTCTTCATCCGGGAGACGGGGTCGAGCGTGCCGATCGGCGCCGCGAGGTTGACGCCGGTGAAACGGTTGCCGCCGGCCGTATCCGCTTCTGCCCGCAGGTTGACCGGCACCGCCATCGGCAGCGTGCTGATCGGCACGCCGAACGCCTCGTGGTAACGACGCAACGCGCCACACAGTCCGGCGAGGTAGGCGTCGTTGATCGACCCGCCACCGGCTTTCGCGGCTTTGTGCAGGTCGGAGAGCGGAATATCGATCGCCTCACTGCGGGTTGCAAGGCTGCGCCGTCGCAGCAGCGGCGACGGCTCGGCGGCCCGGTTGAGTACCCGCATGCCCGACATGGCATAGCCTACGATCCCCGACACCGTGGCAGTCGGTTCCAGGACCGCCCGCCCCGCCGCCGAGACCGCGCCGGAGAGCGCGCTCATGACGCCGCCGACGACGGCAAAGGGCAGATGGTTAATACCTTGGCGCATAAGGTCATTCGACGTCAGGTCTTGCGGGACGGGCAGCGGCGGCGTCGGCTTGGCCGGCGGGTCGCGCTCGAGGTCATAGATCTCGGCGAACATCTGCACCCCGCCCACACCGTCGGTGACGGCGTGGCTCACATGCAGCAGCGCCGCGGCCTTTCCGTCGGCCAGACCCTCGACCAGGGTGGCCGTCCACAGCGGCCGTGAAATGTCCAGCGGCGACTGCAGGATGAGCTCGGCGAGATCGAATACTTCACGCAGCGTGCCGGGCTCGGAAACCCGCACGCGGCGCACGTGGAAATCGAGGTTGAAATCGGGATCGACCACCCAGCGTGGCGACGCCGTCGGCAGTGTCGGCACGACGACCTTTTGCCGCAACCGCAGCACCCGTCGGGAGGCGCTTTCGAATCGAGTCCGGAACTTTTCCCATTGCGGCGTGGTATCCAGTAGCTCCAGGGCCATGATCCCCGACCGAGTGCGGGGGTTCGCCTCTCCCCGGTGCAGTAGGTAGTCGACCGCCCCGAGCTCGTCGGACAACTCAATCGCCTCGACGGACTCAGCCATGGTCATCAGCTCGGCGCGCCAACGTTGTCACCGTCGATCAAGCCT
>DASTKA010000468.1:0-3553 GCA_035716165.1 Mycobacterium sp.
GGCTGGCCGCCAAGAGAGCCTGAGCGGAGATATGCCCGCCGAGAATGTGGTTCGCCGGCGCAGGCAACTGCTGCGCCACGAACAGCCGCTCGTCGCCCGTTCGAGCTCCAAGGTTGCGAGCACGTCGCCGAGCGAAGACATCGAGACGTATCTTGCCGGATCGACGATCACGCGCTGAGTTGCCGGTACCGCTGAAGCCGCCTCAACGCCTGCGCCGACACCGATCCCGACACGGGTCGCAGCGCGTCATCGAGTCGCGCCCTTACATCGGGGATATCGAGATGCATCCCGATCGCCACTAGGCAATTGGTCGTGGCCCCGGCCGGTGCCGTCCCGATGTCGATCGCGCCACCGACCAGGTTGACCACGTAGGTGCGGACCATTGTGCGATGCCGCACCGCGACGGCGCCTTTCAGCCTGAACACCTGCGGCGGTGGCTCTTCGAGAAGGTCGAACAGGGCATCGGGGTCGACGAAACCCGCGCTGCTGACGGTGACGGCATCGGCATGGACGTGGTCGTGGTCGTGCTCGGGAACCAGGTCCAAAAACGAGAGCTGCCCAACCTGCGCGGACGGGGACGCGTCGAAGAGCAGCCCGGGGTCTATGCGGCCGCCCATCGTGCCCACGACGTGTACGCGCGGGTTACGTTGGGCCGCCCGCTGTGTGACGCGTTGCATGACGGCCGAGCGCTCCTTCTCGGGCACCCGGTCCAGCTTGTTGACCACGATCAGCGACGCCGCGCCGTAGCGCACCGGCGGCAGGGTGCCGCAGTCGACGGTGTCGAAGTGGTTGACGGCGTCGACGACGTCGACAAGCCCGCCCGGCCGGACCCCGCGAATCTGGGCGAAGCCGATGATCCGCGCGATCGCTACCGGGTCGGCCAGACCGCTGGCCTCGACGACGATGGCATCGAGGCGCCGAGCCGGGTCGGCGAGCTTGATGAGTGCCTCATCGAGTCCACCGCCGTCGGGCAGGCAACAGATGCAGCCTCCGGCGATGGAGGCCGGCTCGTCGACCTGACCTGCCACCAAACCGGCGTCGACGTTGATGTCGCCGAAGTCGTTGACCACCACGCCGATTCGTGTGCCGGGATGGCCTAACAGGTGGTTGAGCAGCGTCGTCTTACCGGCTCCGAGGTGACCGGTGAGCGCGATGACGGGTATCGCAGCCAAGCCCTTGCCCTTCACATCGACGTTCGGACTCCCGATGCTAACGGCCGCGACGGTCACCGCCCTATATGAATCGCCTAGCGACCCGGCGGAGACAGATGCACCACCTTCATGGCGGTCATCTCGTCGAGAAGTTCAGGCCCGAAACCGAATCCGGATCCGCTGGCTCGGCGCGGCTCCGACGCGCCACCAGGGGCACCACCAAAGACGGCGTTGATCTTGACGGTGCCCACGGGAAGGGTGCGCCAAGCATCCTGCGCATGCGCCATGTCGGCGGTGAGCACCGTTGCGGCCAGGCCGTAGCGATCATCGGCCGCTTCATCCAACGCAGCACCGAAGTCGGCCACCACGCGCACAGGGGCTATCGGCCCGAATGTTTCCTCGCGCAGCACTGCCATGTCGGGTGCGCAATCGGTCAGCACCGTCGGCGGATAAAACGAGCCGGGACCGGACGCGGGTTCACCGCCGATCAACACGTGTGCGCCGCGTCGCCTGGCGTCCTCGACGTGGGCATGGACCTGCTCACGGTGACGCTCGTCGACCAAAGGCCCAATGCGCTCGGCCCACGACGAGGCCTCGTCGACCAAGGCGCTGATGAACGCATCGGCGATGGCCTGTACGACGTAGACCCGCTCCACGGACACACAGATCTGTCCGGCGTTGGCGAAAGCGCCAAGTGCAGCCTGGCTAGCCGCCCAGGCCGGGTCCACGTCCGCGTCGACGATCAACGCATCGTTTCCACCATTCTCCAGCAGCGCTTTGGCGCCGCGTTGCGCACATGCCACCGCTATCTCTCGACCGGTCGCGCTGCCGCCCACATGAGCGACCACGTCGACAAGCTCAGCAGCAGCCAGGTGAGCGCCAACCGCGCCGTCGCCGTTGACTATCTGCAATACGCCTTCGGGTAATCGGGCGGCCACGAGTTCGGCGAAGCGCCTACCCGTCTGAGGGCAGCGCTCGCTTGGCTTGTGCACCACCGTATTTCCCGTTACCAGCGCCGCGCCGAGCAGTCCCGCGGCCACCGCGACGGGATCGTTCCACGGGGTCAACACGGCCACCACCCCGCGAGGCTGGGGAACCATCAGGTCAGTCGCCGACCATCCGCCTTGCAGACTGCGCCCCCCGTGCAGCGGCCCCAATTGTGAGTACTGCAACAGGGTTTCGACTCCGGCGTCCACACCGCCACGTGCGTCACCGAGTGACTTTCCCGTCTCGCGCTCGGTGAGTTCGGCCAATTCGTCGGCGGCCGCGCGGACATCGGCCGCCGCTGCCGCGATCGCGGCCGCCCTGTCGGCAGGCGAAGTGCGGGCCCAGAAGCCGGCGGCTTCGGCGGCGCGCCCAATCGCCTCATCGCATTCAGTCGGCTTCGCCACCTCTACCTGCGTGACGTTGTCGCCGGTGCGAGGGTCCAGAACGCTGATTACCTTCGTCATGATTGAGGCCACGACAGTGGATACCCGATCAGCGCCCGGCAAACCGGACCCGGGACGCGGGGAGTAACAGAGCAATCGCTCTGTTATAGTGGCCACGTGCCACGCCCGCGCATGCATGATCCCGACGCCGTGCTCGACGCCGTCGAGGATCTGGTGGCGCACTCGGGCCCGACCGCGGTGACCATCCGGGCGATCAGTGCGGCGGTGGGTGTGTCGAACGGCGCTGTCTACCATACGTTTACATCGCGAGGTGGGCTGATGGGCCAGGCTTGGCTCCGGGCCGGCCGGCGATTCTTGGCGCTGCAGAGTTCGCTGGTCGACGAGGCGCTAGCCAGTGGCGGCCCGGACAGCGCCACCGAGGCCGTGGTCGCCGCCGCCAACGCGGCGGTGGTGTTCAGCGAGCAGTATCCCGGCTCGTCCACGCTGGTGCTGCGGGTGCGCCGCGAGGAAGTGCTCGCCGACGACCTTCCCGACGGTGTTGCCGATGACCTCCGACGTCTGGACAGGCTTCTCGTCGCGTTGATGGTCCGGCTTGCCGTGGCGGTGTGGGACCGCAAGGACGCCGCGGCAGTCGACGCGATCACCAGTTGCGTCGTCGACCTGCCCACCGCACTGCTGCTGCGCCGTGACCGACTGGGCAGTGCCACCGCACGCGCGCAGCTGCACGCGGCCGTGCGCGCCGTGCTGGCGGTAGGCCCCTCCACCGCGACGACGACGAATCTCCGTAATCACAAGCGCAACTCAAGGGGAAACACATGACAGTGACATTGGACTACGCCGACCAAATCGCCATCGTCCGCCTGGGCGAGGACGAAAACCGTTTCTCCCCTGGGTTTCTGGATGACATCGATGACGCGCTCAGCCAAGCCGCTTCGGACGGCGCCCAAGGGCTGATCACCACCGCCGGCGGCAAGTTCTACTCCAACGGCCTGGATCTGGAATGGCTGAGCG
>DASTKA010000469.1:0-8227 GCA_035716165.1 Mycobacterium sp.
AGAGCATTGTCGACAAAGGATTGCTCGACCGAAAGTGGCTTGAGGTTCAGGTGATAGGTCCACTTGTCGGGTACGGCAGGTTCGATGCCCTCCTTACGCCAATCGTTTGGGTTTACCCGGCCGAAGATCGCCGACTGCCAACGAATGACGGGATTGTCGAGCGCTCTCTCGATGACATCGGGGTCCTCATGCAATAGAACTAGACTCCACATGCCGAACCGAAAACTCGCGGGATCACGGCCCTTGCGTTCGAGATCCTGGCGGATACTTCTGATCTCAGCGCTGGCCTGCTCGGGTGTGGACCACACATTTGGCACCGCTACCGCGACGCCGTCGAGATAGCTCGTTGCAAGGTCGATCAGCCTGGGCCCGCCACCCAGCGCCCACATTTGAGGGCGGTACGGCCTGGCCGACCCCAGGTAGGCCCCCTTGAGCGAAATGTGATGTCCCTCGAAGTCAACCGGCTCGTCGGATTCCCACATTAGATTGAAGATTCGGCAAAGATCCTCCATTCGGGCGAGTCCTTGAGAACGCTTGTGCCCGTATGGTGCGCACTGCTTGACTTCACCCGCGCCGATGTGGAAGAGGGCTTTGCCCTTGGTCAATTTGGCCAGTGACCACATTGTTTGGATCAACTCCACAGGCGGGGTCCGTATGCAATCGGTGCCGATTGTCAGACCCATACCGGGGGCGCTCGTGGCAGCAACCGTTGCCGTGACGATTCCGGCGTCTAGTGAATCGGGCTCGTCGATGATCGCCGCGGCGGGCACGTTCGCCTCGTTCCAGATGCTGGGCGGCAAGAAGCCGACGGGCTGATCAGAGACCTCGATGTAGTCGACAACACCGCTGCGCTGAATGTTTTTCGCCTCCATTGCGGTCACTTCCCACGGAAGGTGCCGATCGCCGGAGATATTGACTGCGGTTTCCATCGTCATGTCATCGGTCGCGGGCGGGTGCTGCTGTGGTTGTCATCGCGACGCGGTTCCGTTGTGCTGCTGGGCTTCTCGGGCCAGGCGTTGGTCGTGGATTGTGACGAGCTGGCGGAACCCAAGCCGCGGGTAGTGCGGTTTGGGCTGGACTCCCCAGGTGTCTTGGGATGTCTTTTCGCCGGCCGCTTCTGCCGGACTGAGCAGTGGGTAGGGATACTTGCACTGCCGGGTCTCATCGGAATACATGACCTTCTGCAGCTCGTCACATATCTCATGCATCGACAGCGTCGGCCAGCCGTACCAGACCACCAGGAACGGTACGAACAACGTGCCCTCGACCACCAGCGCAAAGAGGCACACATAGATCGCTCTACGTAGCCAGGTATGCAGTCGCTTGTAATACGCGGTGGTGCCCTCGGGGAGCACTTCCTCACGTGGGGTCTGCTCAATTTCGGATGGGGGGTTACTCACTGCCATCTCCCTTCACAGGAACTCGCTACGTCAATCCGAGAAGAGCTCGCGGTTGACGGTGTGCAGGTAGGGGATCGCCAAAAAAGGTGTGATGTAGAAGATGTCGTAGATCCACCAGGCGATGACGGGGAAACCGATGTTTGTGTAACGAAGGTCGGCGTACACGGTCATGTTGAACACGTAGCCGACCCAGATCACCACTCCGAACCAACAGGTGACGATCAGCCACTGGTGGCCCCACCGCTTCATCTGCAGGAAGGCGATCGCAGCGGCCATGCGCATCGGGAAAACGACCAGGACACAGGCCACCTCCCAGGACTTCTCGCCGGGCGCACCGGACCCGCCGATCCAGAGTTGGTTGTAGTGCCAGAAGTAGCCGGCGTCGAAGAAGTTCCCCCACGCGACCGTGATCGTGCGATTGATCAGAGTGTGGTTGGCCACCAGATCCAGTGCCCATCCGAAACTATTCAGCGCCGCGTCGATGAACACCAGAAAACCGATCAGCGTGACCATCAACGGGCGGACCGAAAGTCCCTCTTTGCCGGCGCGACGCAGGATCGTCAAGCCGTAAAAGAAGATCGGAAACCCGATCACGCCCAGCACCAACGTGCCCATCAGAAATCCGCCGATCATCAGGTAGATATCGGCCTTACGTTGGACCCGCTTGGATTCGGCCATGTGGTCCTCGTAGCTCAACGAATTCGGCGCTGCGTTCTCGGCTACGGGCGGAAGAAGGTTGCGGTGTCCCGCTTTCAGCTTGGGATGGTTCATGATTGGTTGTCACCAGCCCCGGTTGAAGCTCATGTACAGCTGAATGAGGAAGTTGCCCAACAGAAATCCATAGATTGCTATTTGGAACCAGAACAACGCCAACCGCCGCTTTCGGTCCTGTTCGTTGACTACCATGGCCGTTCCTTTCTCATAGATCGACTTTCTGCCTCGCGCGCTCCGGCCAGGCTTGCGAACGCCACTTCACGCAGGCCGTCGGTAATGGCGCCGTCCGCGCTCAGCGGCGCCAGGACAGACGCAGTGACCGCTTCCAGTTCATCGGCGCCGACCGCGATGAGCTGCGCGGCGGTCACCAACACTCGCGTCGACGGCGGCTCGAAGTGGAAGACGTCGTCGGCAGCACGGATGCTGTTGGCGCAGTTGATCAGAGCCTCGGCGACGTCTCGGGTGACGCCCGACTCGTTCACCAACACTTCGGCTTCCCGATCTGGGGGCAGGTAATCCATCGCGATGGTGACGAACCGCTGCCGAAACGACGGCTTGAGCTCTTTCAACGAACTCCTGTATGCGGGGTTGTAGGAGCATACGAGCATGAACGTGTCCGGCGCGTGGACAGTCTCGTTCGCCCGGTCCAGATGCAAGGTGCGGCGATAGTCGGTGAGCGAATGCAGGACGGCGAGCGAGTCGTGGCGTGCCTCCACCACCTCGTCCAGGTAGCAGATGGCCCCGTCACGCACGGCACGGGTTAGGGGCCCGTCGGTCCAGACGACGTCGCCGCCGGTCACCACGAATCGACCGACCAAATCGGAGCTGGTGAGGTCGTCGTGACAGCTCACGGTGACCGCGGGACGGCCCAATAACCCGGCCATGTGCTCGACAAACCTTGTCTTGCCGCACCCGGTCGGACCGGTGAGCATGACCGGGAGGCGCCGTTCGTAGGCCTGTTCGAAGAGTTTGACCTCGTTGCCGCTGACCGAATAGAAGTCGCTCAACATACACTCCTTGGGAATTATGGCTAGGCCGCGATGAGTTCGCGGTGAACGTGACCCAACACGCGCGGCAGCTCGTCGACCCGGCGGATGCGTCGTGATCGGCGCGGGCCGAAGACTTCGGGAAGTGGATCGACCCGCGTCAGTCCCAACCCGATGTAGTAGACGAAAACGCCGGCATCTTCGGCCTCCTCGACGGCGTGGTTGACGTCCGCCCAGGCGTAGCGGCCCTCGTAACCCTCGTCGGAGATCAGGCCGTCCCCGATCACGATGAGTAACCGCCGCTCCGTGGGTTGCGCCAGTAGCCGGGTCGTCAAGTGACGCAACGGTGCGCCAAGTCGGGTGTAGCCGGCGGTGACCAGGCCCTGAGTGCTCGGGGCGACGAAGTCGCGCTCTGTGAAATCCTTGAGGCACCGAACCTCGACGCGGTGGCGAGTGTTTCCGGTGAAGACGAAGATCCCGTGTCTTTCCTTGGCCTGGGTCATCGCCTGTGACAGCGCGTCGGCACACTGCAATTCGAGCTGGAAGATGTGGCCCTGGTGTGCTCCGAGTGAGGAACTACCGTCCAGCAGAAGGCATGTTGTGACATCGCGGTGCGTCGGGATGAGGTCACGAAATACACGACCGTCGCTGAACTGGCCGGTCGATAGGTCGATGTAGTGGTCGACGTAGCGGTCGATGTCCAGATCGCAACCGTCCTCGAGACCGTTCCGCATCACCCGCTGTGTGCGCATCTCGAAGTACCGTCTTAGGTCTGCTGGCCGGCGGCTCGGTCGTTCTGATGATGCGGTGTGCGTGCGTTCGAGCACCGCGACGTGATCGGGAAGGAACCGATTGGACCAAAAGTCCCACTCTGGATAAGGCACACCCGCGCGTTGGTCCGCAGAGATCTCGATCTCTTCGTCCTCGGGGCGGCTTGGCGGAGGGAGATTGGGGTTCTTGACGCCGCCTTCGCCGCCGACCGGCACCGAGTAGATGCGGTAGGCGTCCTGACGCCGTGAAGTCCACGGCATCCTGCCCCACATTCTGCGGGTGGTTTCCACCATTCCGCGGCGGTTGGCGACGGGGCTAGGCAGCCTCCCCAGCAGCCGCCACGAGGGCAGCGGCGCGCCGGAATCGGCCAGGGCAAGGGCGTAGTCGAGCATCGCCTCGGCGTCGAGCTCGTCGAAGATCGGCTCCAGTCCGGGTAGTCGTCGTCGAAGCTCTGCCATCGTGCCGGGCCAGTTCGTCGCCAACCAGCCCATCGCCACGCGGCCCTCGATGACCATCAGGGCTCGTAGTTCCCGGGCCGTCAGTTCGTGAATCGAACGCTGCGCGAGGAGATCTTTCGAAGGTGCGCATTGCAGGCCCACGCCACAGGAAAGCGTGCGCAACGTCCAGTCCGGCTCCAGCATCGGGAAAGGCACGTTAATGATCGTGCGGCCGCTGTTCAGACTGAAGGCGCGGTGGGTCCCGGAGACAAGCCGTACGTCCTGGCGCCTACCACTCGAAAACGCCACCGCGACAAGGGAACAACTTTTCTCCGCGTGGAGTGCAGATAGCATGCCGTCAGCCATGGCCGGTTCCTGGAGCCAGAACCGGCAGCGCATGGGCCGACCTCGCGGCGGACCTCAGAAGGTGCCGATGTTCGCCATCACCCAGTACCAGAACCAAATGATCAGTGCGCAACCGCCCCACGCGACGATGAAGCGGATGATGTCTTCGACCATGACGAGACCTCCAGAAGGGTGGCGAATCTGCGAACTTGAAAGTCACCGGGCCTCCAGCCCGCGGCAGAAGTGAGCGAGGTACTTCTCGAGCATGGATACTCGGCCGGGTGAGGCCTCCGGGTTGGTGACCAGCAGCCCATACAAGCCGATGAGGAAGAAGATGGCGCTGGCACCGGCATCGACGTCGGCGTAGACCTCGCCACGGTCTCGGGCCATCTCGATTTGCTGGATGACGATGAGCACGATCGGGTGCGTCGCCGAATCATTCAGCTCGGGTTGACTGGCCGAAAAATAGAGGTTGAGAACGTCACGGAACAGCACATTGCCCAAGCGTTCTTCCTCTGCCACAACGCCTTTGATCACCTCGGCCAAAGCCGACTCGAGGTCGACCGTTGAGGTCAACGCTCGGGTGAGTTCGTCGGCGATCTTGGTCTCCTCGCGGCGGGTGAGCTCGGCCAATACGTGTTCCTTGGTGGGGAAGTGGAAGTAGAAGGTGCCCCGAGCGACGCCTGCGCCCACCACAACCGCATTGACATCGGTGTCGGCGACGCCGTTGCGCTCGAACTCACGCACAGCAGCGTTGAAAACACGCTCACGCGTCTCGATCCGTTGAGCTTCCCGACCCGGGAACTTCACATCTGGGCGCCTGAGGCCCGCACGGTCAGCAAACGACCGCGCCGCATTTGCCATTCAAACCCCTTGGTACGCCTAAATCTATCTGCGCACGCTAACTCTACAGCCAATTTCTGACAATCGTCAATGATTAATGTCGATGACGGATGTCAAGAAATCTGCGCCTTGCGGGCGCCGTCCGCGCGTGCGGGGCGCCGAGGAACGTGACAAATAAACACAAAGTGTTCTATTATTCACCCTGATGACAGACCTGCCTGAGGGCACCTCGGAGCTCACCGGGTGCGACGAGATCCTTGTTGCTGTCGACGGTCCCGTGCGGATCGTGACGCTGAACAACCCCGACAACGCGAACGCGGTCAACAACCGGATGCACACCGCCTTCACCCGGTTGTGGGGCGCGCTGGCCGACGACCCCGACGCCCGGGCGGTGCTCATCAGCGGCACCGGCGACTACTTCTCCGCCGGCGGAAACCTGGTGGAATGGCTGGAAACCCATGTCAACAACCCGGTCACGCGCCGCGCCGGAATGCGGGACGCGCGGCGCATCGTGCGCGACATGATCGACTTTCCGCTGCCGGTAGTCGCGGCTGTCAACGGCCCCGCAGTCGGCTTCGGGTGCAGCATCGCGGTGTTATGCGACATCGTCTTGATGTCCGACCGGGCATTCTTCGCCGACACCCACGTCGCGAGCGGCCTGGTTGCCGGCGACGGCGGGTCCGTCCTGTGGCCGTTGCTGATGAGCCTGCTCAAGGCGAAGGAGTACCTGATGCTCGGTGAACGCATCAAAGCGGACAAGGCGGTCGAGCTGGGCTTGGCCAACCGCGTGGTACCGCACGAACAGATCAAACAGGAGGGCCTGGCAGTGGCCCACCGCCTGGCCGCGCTGCCGCCGCGCGCGGTGCAGGACACGAAAAGAACGTTGAATCTGCATGCCCAACGCGCGATCACCGGCATCCTCGAGTACGGGATATCCGCCGAGACAGAGTGTTTCACCACACCCGAGCACCGGGCTGCTATCGACAAGTTCCTGAACCGGTAGGGGTGGTCCGATGGTCGCCGACGCCGACGCCGATGCTCAGCTAGTCCGTTACGAAGAGCGGGACGGCATCGCTGTGGTCTTATTGGACCGGCCGCGCCAGCGTAATGCCCTGTGCTACGAATCGTGGACCGAGCTATCGATCGCACTCGGTGGCGTCGTCGCGTACGGCGCCCGGGGTGTGGTTTTGGCCGGCGCGGGCGGATTCTTCAGCTCCGGAGGTGATTTGAAGACCGGACCCGCCCATGGCAGCGGGCCGTTGGGGCCTGCGGGCCGCGTCGAGCACGCGCAACGGGTGATGGAACAACTCAAAGCCGTGCCGGTGCCGACCATCGCGGCGGTTGAAGGCGCGGCGATTGGTCTCGGCTGGAGTCTGGCACTGTCGTGCGACCTGGTTGTCTGCGCGTCCGATGCCTACTTCGCCGCGCCGTTCGTGGCACGCGCGGTGGTACCCGACGGCGGCCTGGCCTGGCGCCTCACTCAACAGCTGGGCCGGCACCGCGCGGCGTCCCTACTGCTACGCGGCAAACGGCTATCGGCCGCCGAGGCCGAACGGCTAGGACTCGTGACTGACTTGGTAGAGCCAGGTTCGGCGATCGCGGGCGCGCTGGCGATTGCCGATGAGCTCACGCGAGCCGATGCGGGGGCGGTGGAAATGACCAAGCGGCTGATCAATTCGGCCGAGAGCGGGCAGCTTGCCGCATTCCATCCCCTTGAGCTGGCAATGGCGACCGTGGCGCAGCAACGTTCGGCGGCCGCCAAGGGACGAGCTGCCTACTCCTGATTTCAGCGGGGCATGCCCAGCCCGACCGTCGAGATCAGATCTCGCTGAATTTCGCTGGTGCCCCCGCCTATCGAGTGCAAGAGAGACAGCAGCAACCCCTCAGAGAAATGGCCATCGAGCACCGAGTCCGGATCATCCGGCATGAGTTCGCCTGCGTGCCCGAGGATCTGCGCACCGAGTCCCCGCAACTCGGCGGTCAATTCGGAGTGATACAGCTTCGATAACGACGGCAACGCTGGATCCAGGGCGCCTTCGGCCTGCAGGTGTGCTACCCGATACGACAGGGCGCGGCCCACTTCGACGCGTTCGACGGCGCGTGCGAGCGCAATGCGGTTAGCCGGATCTGACAACGGGTCGTGCGTCGATCCCTTTTGGGCGTGGCACCAGTCAATCAGCTCGTCAAGATAGCGCTGAGCCTGTGCGGCCCTGGTGATATTCGACCGTTCGACGTCGAGCAGTGCCTTCCCGACCGTCCACCCCTCCCCCTCGGCCCCAACGAGATTGGCCGCGGGAACCCGAACGCCATCGAAGAACTCCTCGGCAAATGTGGGATAGCCGGTCATCGATCTAATGGGTCGACGGGTAATCCCTGGTGTCTCCAGGTCGACGAGAAAGAATGAGATTCCGGCTTGGCGCTTGTCTGCGACCGGCGACGTGCGGGCCAGGACGAAGATCCAGTCGGCGAGCACCCCGTTGCTCGTCCACGTCTTCTGCCCGTCCAGGACGTAATAGTCGCCGTCGCGTCGAGCGGTCATCCGCAGGGCCGCCAGGTCCGAGCCCGCCTCCGGCTCCGAATAGCCCTGTGCCCACATACGTTCCGAGCGCGCGATGGCCGGCAGATGCTCCGCCTTCTGCTCCGGCGTGCCGAATTTGAACAACACCGGCGCCAGCATGTTGACCCCGTTGGTGTTCACCAGTGGTGCGCCCGCATACGCGAGTTCTTCGCG
>DASTKA010000470.1:0-3618 GCA_035716165.1 Mycobacterium sp.
TCCACGTGGGCGCGCACCGCGCTGCGTTCGTCGGCGGACAGATACTGCCAGGTGATCGAATGCCACAACACGGTCAGCGCCCCGTCGGCCAGCGTCAGGCCGGCGACCGCGTCGGCCGCCGTCGCGCGCTCGAGCGCGGCCGGGACCCGCCGGGCGACCTCGATGGCGCCGCGCAACCGGGCCAGCCGGGCGCCCTGGTCGGGCCACACGTAGCTCAGCACCGTCATCTCCCCGTCGGTGTCGCCGACGTCGATGGGCGCGATGTCATACCCGTGGCGCGCCACGATTCGTATTTCGCGACGGGGCGGCAGCGCGCCGCGCCACGCGTCGTCGATGGTCACCGGTGAGTCGGCCGGTCCCCACTGGTCATCGGCGAATCGGTAGCGGTAGTGGTCCGCGCGCAGATTCAGCCCCGCGCTCGACCCGATCTCGAAAAGCCTTATCGGTAAGCCGAATTCATGGTTGATGTGCAGCAACCCGCCGATCAGTGCGGCCGATCTGCCCACCTCGTTGGTCTGCGGTGGCCGGCCCAGCGCCGCGCGCAGCACGTCGACGTTACCGGCGGCCGTGTCCAGGATCTCCGGCCAGGCACGTTCGGCATCCCACGCGCCCCCGGTGCTGGGGTAGAAGCGGCGCAATCGCGCCGCGCGGCCGTCGAGCACCAACCGGTGCAACCCGCCGAGCAACCGCAGCGGCACCGCGTCGCGTGAGGGGGCGTCCTCGCGCCCGGACAGGACGGTCGCGAACACACCGCCGGCTTCGACGTCGCGGGCCACCAACTCGAATAGGTCGCCATACATTTGCGAGCCCGACGAGGCGCAGAACCTGCCCTGCGACCGCAGCGTGTGCACCAGGTGGTCGGTCGTCACCTGTCCAGGCCGTCCAGGCCGGCGCCGACGGCGTCGAACGCATTGCCCAAAGCAACCGGCAGCGGGACGGATTCATCACTGAGCCAGTGTTCGTAGGCCGACAGCGCCACCCCGAGCATCGTCCAGGCGACGGTCTGGGGCACCAGGTCGGTCGTCTTGCAGTCCAGGCGGCGGGCGACGAACCCGGCGATCACCTCGCGCCAGCCGGCGTACATCGTCATCGAATAGGCTTGCAGCTCAGCGGTTTGCAGGATCACCCGCATGCGCTGTCGGTGCCGGGCCGTCTCGGATTCGTCAAAGGTGTTGAACGTCAACAGCGCATCGCGCAGCGCATCGCCCAGGCGCACGTCGGAGCCGACGTTGTCCAGTAAATCGCGCAGATGGGCGAGGTGATTGTCGAAGTCGCCCCAGGGGATGGCGTTCTTGGATGCGTAATACCGAAACAGGGTCCGGCGGGAGATGCCGGCGGCCTGGGCGACATCGTCGACGCTCACGTCGGCGAAACCGCGCGCGCTGAACATGTCGATGGCGACGTCGGTGATGTGGTGCGGGGTGGTCGAGCGGCGCCTGCCCACCCGCGGCTGCGGCATCATCGAACCCCGCCCTTCCATTTCGGCACTCGATGCCATATTCTAGCCGCGAGTGTGACTCAGATCCCATCGTTGTCAAGACCGCACGAAAGGCAAGGCCCCGTGGACCACGAGACCGAAACTGACAGCCAACTCGTCACCGAGACCCTCGTCGAAGAGGTGTCGATCGACGGCATGTGCGGGGTCTACTGACCGTGCCTGCGCCCGCGCAGGCGCGGACGGCGACCCCGTTCGAGGCCGATCGCGGCTGGCGACTGCACCCGCAGGTGGCGGTTCGGCCGGAACCGTTCGGCGCGCTGCTCTACCACTTCGGCACCCGCAAGCTGTCGTTTCTGAAGAACCGCACCATCCTCACCGTGGTGCAGTCGCTGGCCGAGCATCCCGACGTCCGCTCCGCCTGCCGCGCGGCGGGGGTGGACGACGCCGCGCAGGCGCCGTATCTGCATGCGCTGGGCGTGCTCGTCGAATCCAACATGCTGGTGCCCCGGGAGGACAACCAATGACAACAGCGGCCCCCGTACCTCGGCTCATCGAGCAGTTCGAGCACGGGCTCGACGCGCCCATCTGCCTCACCTGGGAGCTGACGTACGCCTGCAACCTGGCCTGCGTGCACTGCCTGTCGTCATCGGGCAAGAGGGACCCCCGCGAGCTGTCGACCCGTCAGTGTATGGACATCATCGATGAGCTGGAACGCATGCAGGTGTTCTACGTCAACATCGGTGGCGGGGAACCCACTGTGCGACCGGACTTCTGGGAACTGGTCGACTACGCGACCGAACACCATGTCGGAGTGAAATTCTCCACCAACGGCGTCCGGATCACGCCCGAGGTCGCCGCGCGGCTGGCGGCCAGCGATTACGTCGACGTCCAGATCTCGCTGGACGGCGCCACCGCCGACGTCAACGACGCCGTCCGCGGACCGGGGTCGTTCGACATGGCGGTGCGGGCGCTGGAAAACCTTGCCAACGCCGGTTTCTCGGACGCGAAGATCTCCGTCGTCGTCACCCGGCACAACGTCGGCCAGCTCGACGAATTCGCCGCGCTGGCAGACCGTTACGGAGCCACGCTGCGGATCACCCGGCTCCGCCCGTCCGGGCGCGGCGCCGACGTCTGGGAAGAGCTGCACCCCACCGCCGATCAGCAGGTGCAGTTGTATGACTGGCTGGTCGCCAAGGGTGAGCGGGTGCTGACCGGCGACTCCTTCTTCCACCTGGCCCCGCTCGGCCAATCCGGCGCCCTGGCCGGTCTGAACATGTGCGGCGCCGGACGCGTCGTGTGCCTGATCGACCCGGTCGGGGACGTCTACGCGTGTCCGTTCGCGATCCACGATCGCTTCCTCGCCGGGAATGTGTTGGCCGATACCGGTTTTGGGGCCGGGTTCGCCAACGTCTGGAAAAACGCCCCCCTGTTCCGCGAGCTGCGCGAGCCGCAGTCGGCGGGCGCCTGCGGCAGCTGCGGGCACTACGACAGCTGCCGGGGCGGCTGCATGGCCGCCAAATTCTTCACCGGGCTACCGCTGGACGGTCCGGATCCCGAATGCGTCCAGGGCCACAGCGCGACGGCGCTGGCGAACGACCGCGAGACGCCGCGCCCCCGGGCCGACCACTCCCGCGGCAAGCGCATCCGCCAACCGGTGCCGCTGACCCTGTCGTTGCGGCCGCCGGCGGTCACGCCGGCCACGCCACCGGCCCGCATGTGTAACGAAAGTCCGGTGTGACAATGGCCGACGCATGGTTCGAAACCGTTGCCATCGCCCAGCAGCGCGCCAAGCGCCGGTTACCGAAATCGGCCTATTCAGCGCTGATTTCGGCCAGCGAAAAGGGCGTCACGGTCTCCGACAACGTGGCGGCCTTCAGTGAACTCGGCTTCGCGCCACACGTCGTCGGCGCGCAGGAGAAGCGCGACATGTCGACCCGCGTTATGGGACAAGACATTTCGCTGCCGGTGCTGATCTCGCCGACCGGCGTGCAGGCGGTCCACCCCGATGGCGAGGTGGCCGTGGCGCGGGCCGCCGCCGCCCGCGGCACCGCCATGGGGCTGTCCTCGTTCGCCAGCAAGCCGATCGAAGAGGTCATCGCGGCGAACCCCAAATTGTTCTTCCAGGTGTACTGGCTGGGCGATCGCGACGCGATCGCCGCGCGGGTCGAGCGTGCCCGGGC
>DASTKA010000471.1:0-2869 GCA_035716165.1 Mycobacterium sp.
GGCGTGCGCTCCCGCGTCATGGATGGGTCCGCACGCGACGTTACCCCCGCGGCCGACCGCATGGCAGGCTGACGGACTTTTCAGCCGCTGCGGTAGCCGAGGGCATTCCCCTGGTGGAAGACTGCAAACGTGCAACAGCGCGGACGGCCAGGGGAAACGTCATCCGATGGGGGCGGCGTGGGATTTTCCGAGCCGATCGAGCCGGCCCCCGGATACCTGAACATCGGTGCCTTCCGTTTCTGGTTCGTGGGTCAACGCTGGGAATGGTCCGACGAGGTGGCCAGGATGCACGGCTACGAACCGGGGGAGGTCGTGCCGACGACGGAACTGCTGTTGTCGCACAAGCATCCCGATGACCGCGCGCATGTCCAGGAGCTGCTCGACCGCGCCTTGCAGTCCGAAGAGTCGTTCTCCAGCCGGCACCGCTTCATCGACACCGCGGGCACGGTGCACGACGCGATCGTCGTCGCCGACCGCATGCTGGACGAGTCGGGCGCCGTAGTGGGCACCGCCGGTTACTACATCGACCTCACCAACACGTTCGACGAGACCCGCCAAGAGGTGCTCGACACGGCCCTGCCCGACCTCTTCGAGAGCCGCGCGGCCATCGAACAGGCCAAGGGCGTGCTGATGTACGTCTACCGGGTCAGCGCCGAGCAGGCGTTCCGGGTGCTGCAGTGGCGTTCGCAAGAGACCAATGTGAAACTGCGCGCGCTGGCCAAGCAGCTGCTCGCCGAATTGGGCGCCCTGCCGGCACCGGCCGCGGACCTGCAGAGTCAGTTCGATCATTTGCTGCTGACCGCGCACGAGAGGATTCCCCCCGAGCCCACCGGGTAACCAGCGAATCGGTAAACGAGCAGTTCGGGTACAGGTTAATCTCGGGTGATCTGCGATGCGCGAACGCGCATCTACGCCGTATCGTCTGGCTTAGCGGCAGCAGAACACAACGTAGGCTGCGGCGAAAGGCGTGAAAGTTGTTGGCGGTCGAACACGAGGCCCACGACGATGCAGTGATCGTGAGCGTCAAAGGCGATGTCGACTCCAGTAACGTCGGTGAGCTCGGCGATCACCTGGCGACTGCGCTCGGGCTGGCCTCGACGCCGCCGGTGCGCCCGGTGGTGATCGACTTGCTGGCCGTCGATTTCTTCGGAAGCGCGGCGCTGAACGCCGTGCTCGACTGTCATGAGGACGGGAGAGCCGGCGGGACCGCGGTGCGCTTGGTCGCCGACCACGACAAGGTGCTGCGGCCCATCCAGGTCACGGAATTGGATCGGGTCTTCGACATCTACCCGACGCTGACCGCGGCGTTGCAACGAAGACGACAGTGATGGACTCGCGACTGCCGGCTGACCTGGCCGCTGCTGTTTCGTTGGGCGGTGAGATGGGCCGGCGGTTCGCCGAATACGACTGGGACACACACCCGCTGGGCCCGCCGCGAGAGTGGCCGGGCGAGTTCCGCGCGGCGGTGGCGACGGCGCTTACGTCGCGGTTCCCGATCGTGCTGTGGTTGGGGCCGCAGGATCTGTTCCTCGTCTACAACGATGCCTACATACCTGCTCTGGCCGACAAGCATCCCGCTGCGCTGGGCCGGCCCGGCCGGGAGGTGTGGTGGGACATCTGGGACTCCATCGGACCGATGCTCGCGGGGGTCCTTGCGACCGGCGAGGCGACGTGGTCGCGCGACCTGTTGCTGTCCATGGTGATAGAAGGCCGTCGGCAAGACCGATATTTCACCTTCACCTACGGCCCCATGATCGCCGAGAGCGGCGATGTCTCCGGGATCTTCTGTGCGGTCACAGAGACCACCGAGCGCGTGCTGAGCGAGCGCCGCCTGCACCTGCTCAACACCGTCTCCTCCGCGGTAGCTGAGAGCCGCAGCATCGACGATGCGGTCGGCGTCGCGGTCAGGGTGTGTGCGTCGCAGCCCGCCGACCTGTCCTTCATCGCCGTGTACGTCGACACCGGCGAGACGGGCGACGTCACGCTGCGCGGCGCGACGCCATCGGTGCAGGCGCTGCTGCCCAGCGAACTGGCGCAGTTGACCGACTGGGATGCGGCGCGGTCGCGGGCCGAAATGAAGGTCATCGACGACGTGGCGGCCGCGATCCCCGGTATCGATGAGGTCCTGGGCGCCGATTGTCCGCAAGAAGCGCTGGTCTTGCCGCTGGGTGAAGCCTCGACCGCGGGGGCGCTGGTGATCGGTGCCAACCCGCGGCGCCCTCGGGACACGCAGTTTCAGGGCTTCTGCCATTTGCTGGCCGACCAGTTGACGTCGACGTTCGCCTCGATCGTCTCCTACGACCAGCAACGCCAGCGCGCCGACGCGCTGGCCGAACTGGACCGGGCGAAGACCGCGTTCCTGACCAATGTCAGCCACGAGTTCCGCACCCCGCTGACCCTGCTGCTGGGACCGCTGGACGACGCGCTTAAGGATGCGGCGCCGGAAAGCGTTCTCGCGAAACGGCTTGCCACCGCGGGACGCAACGCGCGGCGGTTGCAGCGCCTGGTCGACTCGCTGCTCGACTTCTCCCGCATCGAGGCCGGCCGGGCCAACGCGAAGTTAATGTGCACCGACGTCGGCGCGCTCACCGCGCAGATCGCGTCGTCTTTCTCCGAGCTGTGTCACCGCGCCGGGCTTCAGCTGACGCTGGACTGCGCGCCGGCCCTGGCTGATGTGGATCCGGCCATGTGGGAGACGATCGTTCTCAACCTGCTTTCCAACGCCGTCAAATACACGCTGCAGGGCGGCATTTCGGTGCAGGTGCGGACCGAGTCCGCGGACTGCGTGATCGCCGTGCGCGACACCGGCGTCGGTATCGCCGCCGAGGATCTGAAGCTGCTGTTCGAGCGCTTCTACCGGGCCGACAAC
>DASTKA010000472.1:0-11452 GCA_035716165.1 Mycobacterium sp.
CAGCAGTTCCAGAAGTCCCAGGACTCGTCAGGCGGCGAATCGGCCGGGCGGCGGCGCGCCGTGCTGCGGCTGCTGCGGGCCTCCTCGGATCCGATGAGCATCGCCAAGATCGCCGACGTGCTGGCCGTGCACCCCAACACCGTTCGCTTTCACCTCGACAGCCTGGTCGCTGGCGGGCAGGTGGAGCATGTCGAGCCGGACCGCAAGGGGCCCGGGCGGCCCCCGCTGATGTTCCGCGCCGTCCGGCAGATGGATCGCGGCGGAACGCGGCACTACCGGCTGCTGGCCGAGATCTTGGCGGTGGCCTTCGCCGCCGAGCCCGATCCGGCGCCCAAGGCCCTGGCCGCGGGCCGCGCCTGGGGGCAGAAGCTGGAGGCCGAACTGAACCGGCTGCCCGACGGCGTCGATGACGCCGAAGAGGCCACCGCCCACCTGATCGACATGCTCGACGAACTCGGCTTCGCGCCCGAGCGCCGGGTGAGCGACGGGGAGCAGCAGGTCGGGTTGCGGCATTGCCCGTTTCTGGAATTGGCGGAAAACTCCTCGAGCGTCATCTGCCCGGTGCACCTGGGCCTGATGCAAGGAGCCATGGAGACCTGGGGAGCGCCCGTGTCCGTGGACCGGCTCGACCCCTTCGTCGAGCCCGATCTGTGTCTGGCCCACCTGACGCTGCAAGGCGCGGCCGAATGAGCACGGGCACGGCATGTGCCATCGCGCTTACCTTCATCTGGCTCGGCATGGTGGCGGCCATCTCCTTTTTGGAAGCCCCATTGAAGTTCCAGGCGCCCGATGTCACGTTGCAGATCGGACTCGGCATCGGGCGGCTCGTCTTTCGCGCGCTCAACACCGTCGAGGTGGCTTTCGCCCTCGTCATCGGGGCCATCGTCGTCTCCGGCCCGACCCGGGGGGGCGTCACGGTGGCGATCGCCGTCGCCGTGGCCGCACTGGCCGTCCAGCTGGTCGCGGTGCGGCCCGCCCTGACCCGTCGTGCCGACACGGTGCTCGCCGGATCGGACGGACCGCGCTCCCGCGCCCACTACGCCTACGTCGCCCTGGAGGCGGTCAAAGTCATCGCCCTCGTCGTCGCGGGGATACTGCTACTGAGCGGTTAACAGCAACCCTCGAGGCCCGTGCGGGCCTCGCAACTTTGAAGGACCCACTATGGATTCCATCTCGCTGACCGACCTCTCGTCCGAAAAGATCGCCGAGGCCAAGCAATCGCACAGCGGACGGGCCGCCCACACGATTCACGGCGGTCACACCCACGAGCTTCGCCAGACCGTGCTGGCCCTGCTGGCCGGTCACGACCTGTCCGAACACGACAGCCCCGGTGAGGCGACCTTGCAGGTGCTGGAGGGTCACGTGCGCCTGACGACCGGCGGCGACGCCTGGGACGGCAAGGCGGGCGAGTACGTCGCGATTCCCGCCGAACGGCATGCCCTGCACGCGGTCGAGGATTCGGTGGTTCTGCTGACCGTGCTGAAGACCATTCCCTCGGCGCACTAGCCGACGATGTTGTCGACGACCTGGTCCACGAATTTCGGTCTGCGGGTCCCCATCGTCAATGCCCCGATGGGCGGGGTCGCCGGCGGCCGCCTGGCCGCGGCCGTCACGGCGGCCGGTGGCCTGGGCATGGTCGGCATGGGCAGCGTCGCGACCAGGGAGCTGCTGGCCGAGCAGCTACAGCACGTCGACGGGCGGTTCGGCATCGGCATGGTCGACTGGGTGATGCGCAACGAGGCCGGCCTGCTCGAGGATGCGCTGGCAGCACGGCCCGCCCTGTTGTCGGTCAGCTTCGGCACCGAATGGTCGTGGGTCGACAAGGCGCATGACGCCGGAATCCCCACCGTCACACAGGTTTACGACAGCGCCGGCGCGCGGCGGGCCGTCGACGCCGGCGTCGACATCCTGGTCGCGCGCGGGTCCGAGGGCGGCGGGCATGGCGAGGACAAACTGGGGCTGCTGCCGCTGCTGGACGCCGTGCTGGACGCCGTTTCGGTGCCGGTGCTGGCCGGCGGCGGTGTCGCGTCGGCTCGCAGCCTGGCCGCCGTGCTGGCCGCCGGCGCCAGCGGAGCCTGGGTGGGCACCCGCTTGTCGGCCTGCCCGGAGGCGCTGACGGGCGACCCGGGCCGCCGCGCCCTGGTCACGGCCACAGAAACCGACACCGCGGTCACCCGCGTTTTCGACGTCGCCAAGGGGCTGCCCTGGCCGGCGCGCTTCCCGTCGCGGGTGTTGGCCAACGACTTCGTCGAGCACTGGACAGGCCACGAGGAGGCGCTGGACGCGGGAGCCTGCGACGAGCTGGCCACGGCGATCGCCGCCGGGGACTGCCGGATCGCGCCCGTGGACGCCGGTCAGGGCGTCGGGATGATCCGCAGCGACGCGTCGGTGGCCGACGTCATCGACGAGATGTGTACGGGCGCCGAGGAGCTGTTGTCCGGCTGGGGGCGAGGGCGATAGCGGTCACACCGCGCGCAGGTATCGCTTGGCGATGATGCGCTGGCCCACCTTCACCACCGGCTTGCCGGCCTTGCTCCACCAGGTCGCGGGCCGGGAGAAGGCCGACACCTCCGCGTACACCGCGGAGGTGTCCGGGTCGAGTCGCACCACGAAGCGTTCCTCGCCGGACTCCGGATGGCCCGGCAGGGTGCCGTAGCCGAAGCCGCGGATGTCGGGTTCGTCGACGACGTAGACGACGCGACAGGGCGCCGGCAGGAAGCCCATCTTCACCACGACCACCGCGTCGACGACGGCGATCTCGGAGCTCGCCTGCACGCGCAGCCCGGACCCGCGCTGCATGCCCCAGCGCATGACGGCGGCCGCGGCTTGCTCGAAACGCTGCCGGCCCGTGCCGATTTGGCGCTCGGCGTGCTGATGGTCGTACCCGGCGGGCAGCTCGCCGCCGGCCGTCGCCCCCACTTCGGAATAGGTCAGGGGAAGTTCCTCGAGCGCTCGTAGGTCCACGTCCTCAGCTTGCCACGCCGAGCTGCGCGACCGCAGTTGGCGCGTACGGTCTAAAGGTGTGACCGCAGAAAACTCGAAAACCGTTGCAGGGGCATCCGGAACATTCACCTTCGGCGGCGATCTGACCGTCAACCGACTCGGCTTCGGCGCCATGCGCCTGACCGGCAAGGGGGTATGGGGCCCGCCCGACGACCGCGACGAATGCGTCCGCGTGCTGCGGCGGGCCGCCGAACTCGGGGTGAACTTCATCGACACCGCCGACTCCTATGGCCCGTACGTGTCCGAGGAGATCATCCGGGAGGCGCTGCATCCCTACGACGGTTTGGTGATCGCGACCAAGGCGGGGCTGTTGCGCACCGGCCCGGACGTCTGGATTCCGCTGGGCAATCCGAGTTACCTGCGTCAGGAATGCGAGATGAGCCTGCGCCGGCTGGGCGTAGACACCATCGATCTGTTCCAGCTGCACCGCATCGACGCCAACTTCCCGCTGGAAGATCAGGTGGGCGAGCTGCTCGCCTTGAAGAACGAAGGCAAGATCCGCCACATCGGCCTGTCCGAGATCGATGTCCACCAGCTGAACGCGGCCCTGCGGGTCACCGAGATCGTGTCGGTGCAGAACATGTACAACCTGACGGCCCGCAGCGCCGAGCCGCTGCTGGATGCCGCGACCAAGCAAGGCATCGGATTCATCCCGTGGTTCCCGCTGGCCGCGGGACCGCTGGCTGCGGCCGACGGCCCGCTGCAGCGCATCGCCGCCGACCATGACGCGTCGCCGTCGCAGCTGGCATTGGCGTGGTTGCTCAAGCGCTCGCCGGTGATGGTGCCGATCCCGGGGACGTCCAAGGTCGCGCACCTGGAGGAAAACGTCGCCGCCGCCGAGATCGAGTTGTCCGATGACGAGTTCGAGACGTTGTCGGAGGCCGGGGCTCAGCAGCCGGTCTAACCACCGCGCGAAAGCCCGCCGGCCGGGCAATACGGTGTGGTGGTGGCCGAACATCAGCGACACCCGGGCGGCGGGTTCAACCCGCCGGAACCGACGACCAAGGGCGGGCCCGACTACGGCAGGTTCATCGATGCCGTGCGCTCGTTGCAGGACCACGCCCGGGCCGCCGACGCGCCCGACGAGGTGATCACCGAGGCCGCTGACCTGGTGGAGAAGGTATCGGCGCTGCTGGCGCCCTTCGACGCCGACGAATGGGCGTCCCCGTCGGGCCGGCGGATGGACCTGCCGATGCGCGGCAACATCCTGGCCATTCCGATGTCGGCGCACAAGGGCGAGGACGGCCGGATCCACGGCCAGGCCCGCTTCGCCCGGTTCCATCTGGGCCGCAACGGCGCCGTGCACGGCGGCGCGCTGGGGATGCTGTTCGACTCCATCCTGGGGCTGTCGGCCTCTGTGCTCACCGGCAATCCGCGGCAGCGCACCGCATACCTCAAGATCGACTACCGCCACATCGTTCCGGTCGAAAAGGAACTGCAGTTCGACGCGGGCATCGACCGGGTGGACGGGCGCAAGATCTTCGTGTCGGGCCGGCTGACCGACGGCGACCAGTTGCTGACCGAAGCCGACGCGCTGTTCGTGCGGCTCAAACCTGGCCAGCCCTGAGCGCGGTCTTTCAGGACGCGCCGAGACATAAACCATGCATACGGCCATCGGTGTGTCGGATGCGTGGTTTATGTGTCGCGACAGGTGGCGCCCCCGCGACAGCGGTGGCGCCCTGCGGCCCCTAATGCCTTGGGTTCTTTCGAGGTCCGCCCCGATAGCATGGCAACGATCATTGAACTCGACCGTTGGAGACTTAGCCAGATGAGCGCCGCCGCACCGCCCGCCCCAGGAGCATCCCCCATCCGGGTGCCCGCTGGGACGACCGCGGCCGCCGCGGTGGGCGAAGCCGGCCTGCCGAGGCGGGGCACGCCCGACGCCGTCGTGGTGGTGCGCGACGACTCTGGAAAGCTGCGCGACCTCAGTTGGGCGCCCGACGCCGACGCCGAGGTGGTGCCCGTGGCCGCCAACACCGACGAGGGCCGCAGCGTCATCCGGCATTCGGCTGCGCACGTGCTGGCCCAGGCCGTTCAGGAGCTGTTCCCGCAAGCCAAGCTGGGCATCGGCCCGCCCATCACCGACGGCTTCTACTACGACTTCGACGTGCCGGAGCCGTTCACCCCGGAAGACCTGGCGGCGCTGGAAAAGCGGATGCGGCAGATCGTCAAAGAGGGTCAGCTGTTCGAGCGGCGCGTGTACGCCTCCAAGGACCAGGCGCGCAACGAGCTGGCCAACGAGCCGTACAAGCTCGAACTCGTCGACGACAAGTCCGGCGACCCCGACATCATGGAGGTCGGCGGCGACGAGCTGACGGCCTACGACAACCTCAATCCCCGTACCCGCGAACGGGTTTGGGGTGACCTGTGCCGGGGCCCGCACATCCCGACGACGAAGCACATTCCGGCGTTCAAGCTGACCAGGAGCTCGGCCGCCTACTGGCGCGGAGACCAGAAAAACGCCAGCCTGCAACGCATCTACGGCACCGCGTGGGAATCGCAGGAGGCGCTCGATGCCCACCTGCGGCTGATCGAAGAAGCCCAGCGCCGTGACCACCGCAAGCTGGGCAGCGAGCTCGACCTGTTCAGCTTTCCCGACGAAATCGGTTCCGGCTTGGCCGTTTTCCACCCCAAGGGCGGCGTCGTGCGCCGCGAGCTGGAGGAATATTCGCGGCGCAAGCACATCGACGCCGGATACGAGTTCGTCAACACCCCGCACATCACCAAGGCGCAGCTGTTCCACACCTCGGGACACCTGGATTGGTACGCCGAGGGCATGTTCCCCCCGATGCAACTGGACGCCGAGTACAACGACGACGGAACTATGCGCAAGCCGGGCCAGGATTACTACCTCAAGCCGATGAACTGCCCCATGCACACGCTGATCTTCGCCTCGCGCGGGCGGTCCTATCGCGAACTTCCGTTGCGGCTCTTCGAATTCGGGACCGTGTACCGCTACGAGAAGTCCGGCGTGGTGCACGGGCTGACCCGGGCGCGCGGATTCACCATGGACGACTCGCACATCTTCTGCACCCGCGAGCAGCTGCACGGCGAGCTCGCCTCGCTGCTGCGGTTCGTGCTGGAGTTGCTCGGCGATTACGGGCTGGAGGACTTCTACCTGGAGCTGTCCACCAAGGACCCGGAGAAGTTCGTCGGCTCCGACGAGATGTGGGAGGAGGCCACCAACTCGCTGGCCGAAGTGGCGGCCGAATCGGGGCTGGAGCTGGTTCCGGATCCCGGCGGGGCGGCGTTCTATGGCCCGAAGATCTCGGTCCAGGCCCGCGACGCGCTGGGCCGCAGCTGGCAGATGTCGACCATTCAGGTGGACTTCAACTTCCCGGAGCGTTTCGAGCTGGAATACACCGCGTCCGACGGGAGTCGCCAGCGCCCGGTGATGATTCACCGAGCGCTCTTCGGCTCGATCGAACGGTTCTTCGGCATCCTCACCGAGCACTACGCGGGGGCGTTCCCGGCGTGGCTGGCGCCGGTGCAGGCGGTGGGCATCCCTGTCGCCGACGAGCACGTCGAGTATCTGGAAAGCGTTGCCGCACAGTTGAAGTCGCACGGTGTGCGGGTCGAGGTCGACGCCAGCGATGACCGGATGGCCAAGAAGATCGTCCACCACACCAACCAGCGGGTGCCGTTCATGCTGCTGGCCGGTGACCGCGACGTGCAGGCCGGGGCGGTCAGCTTCCGCTTCGGTGACCGTACGCAGATCAACGGCGTGCCCCGCGACAGCGCGGTCGACGCGATCGTGAAGTGGATCGCCGACCGCGAGAATTCCGTGCCCACGGCCGAACTCGTGAAAGTGTCAAGTGGTGAGTGACCGTGACTGATCGCGAACCGGCCGAGCAGGGTGCCGTCGACGACACCATCCTGGACAGGGGTGTCGGCGAGCAGGACCACCTGCAGCGGTTGTGGACGCCGTACCGGATGACCTACCTGGCCGAAGCGCCGACGAAGCGCGACAACGGCAAAACCGAGCAGCCGTTCACCGACATTCCGCACCTCGCCGACGAAGACGGTTTGGTGGTCGCGCGGGGCGAACTCGTCTACGCCGTGCTCAACCTCTACCCTTATAACCCCGGACACCTGATGGTGGTGCCCTACCGGCGGGTCTCCGAACTCGAAGATCTGACCGACCCGGAAAGCGCGGAGCTGATGTCCTTCATTCAGAAGGCAATTCGCGTCATCAAGAACGTCTCGCGGCCGCATGGTTTCAACGTCGGCCTGAACCTGGGGACGTCGGCAGGTGGGTCGCTGGCCGAACACCTGCACGTGCACGTGGTGCCGCGCTGGGGTGGCGACGCGAATTTCATCACGATCGTCGGCGGGGCGAAGGTGATCCCGCAGTTGCTGCGCGAGACGCGTCAGCTGCTGGCCACGGAGTGGACGAAACAGCCATGAGCAAAATGCCGTTCCTGTCGCGGGCGGCGTTCGCGCGACTGACCACTCCGACCGCGCGGGCGGCCCTGCGCGTGGGGTTGACGCCGGACGCGATCACGATCGTGGGCACGACCGCCTGTGTGGCGGGTGCGTTGACGCTGTTCCCGATGGGCAAGCTGTTCGCCGGGGCGTGTGTGGTCTCGTTCTTCGTCGTATTCGACATGCTCGACGGGGCGATGGCCCGGGAGAGGGGCGGTGGCACCCGATTCGGCGCGGTGCTGGACGCCGCCTGTGACCGGATCAGCGACGGCGCGGTGTTCTGCGGGCTGTTGTGGTGGATCGCCTTCGGAATGCACGACAAGCTGCTGGCGGTAGCGACGTTGATCTGCCTGGTCACCTCGCAGGTGATCTCCTACATCAAGGCCCGCGCCGAGGCCAGCGGGCTGCGCGGCGACGGCGGGCTGATCGAACGGCCGGAGCGGCTGATCATCGTGCTCGTCGGCGCCGGCGTATCGGACTTTCCGTTCGTCGCCTGGCCGCCCGCGCTGCCCGTGGCGATATGGGTGTTGGCGGCGGCCAGCGTGGTGACCTGCGCGCAGCGGCTGCACACGGTACGCACCTCGCCGGGCGCGACCGACCGGATGGTGAGCGAGCCGTGATCCCCACTCCGCCCGGCATGAAAACGGTTGGGGCGCAACCTCGTAGGGTGCGCCAGCTGGCGAGCCGGATGGCGGGCCGTGTCACCGGCGGGGTGGCCGTCGACTGGGCGTACGCGTCGGGCTGGATGGCGGTGCGCGCGATGCCGGAGTTCGCCGCGCGCAACGCCTTTGAGGCCGGGGCGCGCTACGCGGCCCGCGGCGGCGGACCCGACCAGCTGCGCAAGAACCTGGCTCGCGTGATCGGGATGGCACCCGAGGACGTGCCGGACTCGCTGATGCGGGCCTCGCTGGCCTCCTACGCCCGCTACTGGCGCGAGGCGTTCCGCCTGCCGGGCATGGACCTGGGCGTGCTGGGCCGCGAGCTGCACGACTCGGTCCTGGGGTCAGAGAACATCGAGGCCGCGCTGGCCAGCGGCCGCGGCGCGGTGATCGCGTTGCCGCACAGCGGCAACTGGGACATGGCCGGGGTATGGCTGGCGCAGACCCACGGCACCTTCACCACCGTCGCCGAGCGACTCAAACCCGAATCGCTGTACCGGCGGTTCATCGCCTACCGCGAAAGCCTCGGCTTCGAGGTGCTGCCGCTGTCCGGCGGCGAACGGCCGGCGTTCGACGTGTTGTGCGATCGGCTGCGGGACAACCGGGTGGTGTGCCTGATGGCCGAGCGCGACCTGACCCGCACCGGCGTGCAGGTCGACTTCTTCGGCGAGCCCACCCGGATGCCGGCGGGGCCGGCGAAGCTCGCCGTCGCGACCGGCGCAGCCCTGCTGCCGGCGCACTGCTGGTTCGAGGACCGGGGCTGGGGCGTCGATATACAGTCGCCGCTGGATTGCACCAGCGGCGACGTCGGCGTCATCACCCAGGGGTTGGCCGATCATTTCGCCAAGAACATCGCCGCCCGTCCCGAGGATTGGCACATGATGCAGCCGCAGTGGCTGGCCGACCTCCCCGAAGCCAAGCAGGCCCGGCTGAAGGAAACCTGATGCGGATCGGGATGGTCTGTCCCTACTCGTTCGACGTCCCCGGTGGGGTGCAGTCGCACGTCCTGCAGCTGGCCGAGGTGATACGCGCCCGCGGCCATGACGTCAGCGTGCTAGCGCCGGCCTCGCCGCACGCCGCGCTACCCGACTATGTCGTCTCGGCGGGCAAGGCCGTGCCGATTCCCTACAACGGGTCGGTGGCCCGGCTGCGGTTCGGGCCTGCCACCCACCGCAAGGTGAAAAAGTGGCTCGCCGAAGGCGATTTCGACGTGCTGCACCTGCACGAGCCCAACGCGCCGAGCCTGTCCATGCTGGCCCTCAACATCGCCGGGGGTCCGATCGTCGCCACCTTCCACACATCGACCACCAAATCGCTGACCCTGACGGTGTTTCAGAGCATCCTGCGCCCGATGCACGAGAAGATCGTCGGGCGGATCGCGGTGTCCGATCTGGCCCGGCGCTGGCAGATGGAGGCGCTGGGCACCGACGCGGTGGAGATCCCCAACGGCGTCGACGTCGCCTCGTTCGCCTCCGCGCCGCCAATGGATGGCTACCCGCGCGCCGGCAAAACGGTGCTGTTTCTGGGCCGTTACGACGAGTCGCGCAAGGGCATGGCCGTGCTGCTGGACGCGCTGCCCCGGCTGGTCGAGCGATTCGCCGACGTGCAGCTGCTGGTCGTCGGTCGCGGCGACGAAGAGCAATTGCGCGCGCAGGCAGGCGAATTGGTGGACCACTTCCGTTTTCTCGGCCAGGTCGACGATGCCGGCAAGGCGTCGGCCATGCGCAGCGCCGACGCGTATTGCGCGCCGAACCTCGGCGGCGAGAGTTTCGGCATCGTCCTGGTCGAGGCGCTGGCCGCCGGCACCCCGGTGGTGGCGAGCGATCTGGACGCCTTCCGCCGCGTGCTGCAGGGCGGTGACGTCGGCCGCCTCGTGCCCGTCGGCGACGGCGACGCGCTTGCCGATGCGCTGATCGCGGTGCTGGAGGATGATGTGCTGCGGGAACGTTATGTGACGGCCGGTTCGGCCGCTGTCCAGCGCTACGACTGGTCAGTGGTGGCCAGCCAGATCATGCGGGTTTACGAGACGGTCGCCGCGTCAGGCGCCAAGGTTGAGGTGGCCGGTTGATGACATGGCTGATTGTCGCGATCGCGTTGTTCGTCGCGGTGCTGGCGATCCTCGGCGCCTGGGCGTTCCAGACGGCCAACCGGCTGGACCGGCTGCACGTCCGCTACGACCTGTCCTGGCAGGCGCTCGACGGTGCCCTGGCGCGGCGCGCGGTGGTGTCGCGCGCCGTGGCCATCGACGCCTACGGCGGCGGGTCCGAAGGGCGGCGGCTGGCGGCGCTGGCCGACGCCGCGGAGGCGGCGCCCCGGCCCGCGCGCGAAAACGCCGAGAACGAGCTGTCGGCCGCGCTGGCGGTCGTCGATCCGGCGTCGCTGCCGGCCGGGCTGATCGCCGAGCTGGCCGATGCCGAGGCCCGGGTGGTGCTGGCCCGTCGCTTCCACAACGACGCGGTCCGAGACACCCTGGCCCTGGCCGAACGTCCCCTGGTGCGGCTGTTCCACCTCGGCGGGACCGCCGCGCTGCCCAGCTATTTCGAGATCGTCGAGCGGCCGCACGCGCTGGCGCACGGCGACCTGGGCTTCAAAGGCGTCCTCAACCACCGCACCTCGGCGCGCGTCGTGCTGCTCGACGACACCGGCGCGGTGCTGCTGCTGTGCGGGTCGGACCCCGCGCTCGCCGACCGGCACCCGCCGAAATGGTGGTTCACGGTCGGCGGCGAAGTACAGGAGGGCGAGCGGCTGGCCGAGGCCGCCGCACGGGAGCTGGCCGAAGAAACCGGTCTGCGGGTCGCACCGGCCGAGATGGTCGGGCCGGTGTGGCGGCGCGACGAGGTCTTCGAGTTCAACGGTTCGCTGATCGACAGCGAGGAGTTCTACTTCGTCCACCGCACTCAGCGGTTCGAGCCGTCGCGAACCGGCCGAACCGAGCTGGAACGCAGCTACATCCACGGCCATCGCTGGTGTGACGCTGCTGACATCGCGGCGCTCGTCGCGGCGGGGGAGACGGTGTACCCCACACAACTATCCGGACTGCTCACCGACGCGGCCGCGCTCGCCGGCGGCCGCACCCCCGGGCCGCTGCTGTCCATCCGCTGAGTCCGCCGGTCAACGCGGGCCAAAGCGCCTCATTAGACTGGGTCGACAACGGTTGAAGGAGATCAAGCAGTGAATACCGCCCACCCGAGCAACGGGCGAACCGGAACGGCGCGCGTCAAGCGCGGCATGGCCGAGATGCTCAAGGGCGGCGTCATCATGGACGTCGTCACCCCGGAGCAGGCCAAGATCGCCGAGGCCGCCGGCGCCGTCGCCGTCATGGCGCTGGAACGGGTGCCCGCCGACATCCGCGCCCAGGGCGGGGT
>DASTKA010000473.1:0-3142 GCA_035716165.1 Mycobacterium sp.
GGGCCGCTTTCGAGAGCCACGGGATCCGCACCTTGAACCTGATGAGCTCCCCGGGATCGGGGAAGACGACCATCCTCCAGGCGACGCTCGACGAGCTCGCCGGCGAGTTCGCCATCGGCGTGATCGAGGGCGACATCGCCACGGATCTGGACGCGGCCAAGCTCAGCGGTCGCGGCGCCCAGGTGTCACTGCTCAATACCAGCAATGGGTTTGGCGGCGAATGCCATCTCGACGCACCCATGGTCAACCGGGCGCTGCCGGGTCTCGACCTTCGCGGGCTGGACCTGGTGATCGTCGAAAACGTCGGCAACCTGGTCTGTCCAGCCGAATTCGACGTCGGCGAGCACGCCAAGGCGATGGTGTACTCCGTCACCGAGGGCGAGGACAAGCCGCTGAAGTACCCGGTGATGTTTCGATCCGTGGATTTGGTGTTGCTCAACAAGATTGACTTGGTGCCGTACCTCGATGTCGACGTAGACACCTACATCGCGCACGTTCGCGAGGTCAATGCGGAAGCGACCGTCCTCCCGATCAGCGCTCGCACCGGAGCCGGTATGGGCGCCTGGTTCGGCTGGCTACGACGGTTCGCCCGGGATTCCGAAACCTGAAGCGGCCCCGCCCATAGCATCGATTTTTCTTCCTGCAAATGACTTGCATGAACAGCGAAACGACGGTGTCCGATCAGCCCGGCCGACTTGTCGGCAGAGACCCCGAAGGATCGCCGAAATCCCTTGTACGGGAAAGTCAATTGACCAATCAGGCAAACGCATAGAACATCTGTCTATTTCGCGGCAAACTTCGACCGTTGACAACGCCTGATGGCGGGGGTAGACCCAAAAACAGCGCTGTGCAAGTGGGCCGATGGTCGACTCCGGCGGCGCAGGGGCTTCAGCCCGCCCCGGAAAGCTGCGGCATGCCAACAGAAGCAGCAGTCAAAGCAGAAGAAACATTGATCCACGTTCTATGGATAAATGCGGGCCTTAGTTGTGACGGTGATTCGGTGGCATTGACTGCCGCCACCCAGCCCAGCGTCGAGGAGATCGCGCTCGGCGCTCTTCCCGGCCTCCCGAAAGTCGCCGTGCACTGGCCCCTGATCGATTTCGAGTGCGGACCCACCGGCGGGGCAGACGATTTCCTGGAGTGGTTCTTCAAGGCCGATCGCGGCGAATTGGAACCGTTCGTGCTCGTCGTCGAGGGGTCCATCCCCAACGAGAAGATCAAGGACGAGGGGTACTGGTGCGGGTTCGGTAACAATCCGGCCACCGGACAGCCGATGACCACCAGTGAGTGGCTCGACCGATTAACGCCCAAAGCGACCGCGGTCGTCGCGGTGGGGACGTGCGCGACCTATGGCGGCATCCACGCGATGGCCGGCAATCCGACCGGAGCGATGGGCGTGCCCGACTACCTCGGATGGGACTGGAAGAGCAAGGCCGGCATCCCGATCGTCTGCGTCCCGGGCTGCCCGATCCAGCCGGACAACCTGTCGGAGACGCTGACCTACCTGCTCTACATGGCGACCGGCCAGGCGCCGATGATCCCGCTCGACGACGCGCTGCGCCCCAGCTGGTTGTTCGGCAACACCGTGCACGAGGGGTGTGACCGAGCCGGTTACTACGAGCAGGGCGATTTCGCCACTGAGTACGGGTCACCGAAATGCATTGTCAAGCTTGGTTGTTGGGGCCCGGTCGTGAAGTGCAACGTCCCCAAGCGTGGCTGGATCAACGGCATCGGCGGCTGCCCGAACGTCGGCGGCATCTGCATCGGATGCACGATGCCCGGCTTCCCGGACAAGTTCATGCCGTTCATGGACGAACCGCCGGGCGGCAAGGTCTCCACCACCGCATCGGGCCTGTACGGGTCGGTGATCCGCAACCTGAGAGGCATCACGGCGCGCACCGTCGACAAGGAGCCGCGCTGGCGCCACAAGGGCGACAAACTCACCACCGGAGCCCGCCGCACCTGGTAGGTGCGCCGGCGTTGAGAAAGCAGCGCCATCCGGGTGACCCCAATAAATTTTGATCGTCTGTAAAGAGTGCGAAGGCCGATGACAACGATCATCCCTGAGCCGTCACATGCCACCCGCGAACCCGGCCAGCTGGTCGAGATGGCGTGGGATCCCATCACCAGGATCGTCGGCAGTCTCGGCATCTACACCAAAATCGATTTCGACAACAAGGAAGTCGTCGAGTGCCACAGCACGTCGTCGATCTTCCGCGGTTACTCGATCTTCATGAAGGGCAAGGATCCACGCGACGCCCACTTCATCACCAGCCGCATCTGCGGCATCTGCGGCGACAACCACTGCACCTGTTCGGTCTACACGCAGAACATGGCGTACGGGGTCAAGCCGCCGCATCTCGGTGAGTGGCTGATCAACCTCGGCGAGGCCGCCGAGTACATGTTCGACCACAACATCTTCCAGGAGAACCTGGTCGGCGTTGACTTCTGCGAGAAGATGGTCGCCGAGACCAACCCGAGTGTGCTGTCCCTGGCGGAGAAGACCCCGGCGCCGCACGCCGACGCGCACGGCTACCGGACCATCGCCGAGATCATGCGGTCGCTCAACCCGTTCAGCGGCGAGTTCTACCGGGAGGCGCTACAGGTCAGTCGCTGGACACGAGAGATGTTCTGCCTCATGGAGGGTCGCCACGTGCACCCGTCCACGCTGTACCCGGGCGGCATCGGGACCACCGCCACGGTCCAGTTGATGACCGACTACATGACCCGGCTGATGCGCTATGTCGAGTTCATGAAGAAGGTCGTGCCCATGCACGACGACCTGTTCGACTTCTTCTACGAGGCGCTGCCCGGTTACGAGAAGGTCGGGCTGCGCCGCACCCTGCTCGGCTGCTGGGGCTCCTTCCAGGATCCCGAGGTGTGCAACTTCCAATACAAGGACATGGAGCGTTGGGGCAACGCGATGTTCGTCAGCCCCGGCGTGGTCGTGGACGGGAAGCTGGTCACCCACTCGCTGGTGGACATCAACCTGGGCATCCGAATCCTGTTGGGCAGTTCGTATTACGACGACTGGACCGATCAGGAGATGTTCGTCAAGACCGATCCGCTCGGCAACCCGGTGGACCGGCGTCACCCGTGGAACCAGCACACCAACCCGCACCCGCAGAAGCGGGACATGGAG